>JAICEG010000023.1 GCA_025924295.1 Vicinamibacteria bacterium | reverse complement strand
GGGTCTGGGCTCGATTGTGGCGGAACAGTCAACCGGTCCGACGCTCGCGCACTACGCCGCTCTACTTCGCGATCGCGAGATTCACGCCGCGCTCGGACTAACGCTGTGGGTGGCCAGCATCAGCACCGCGTTATCGGTCGTCTGCGGTGTTGGCTTGGCACTGGGACTTCGCCGCGGGCGGCGGGCACGGCGAGGCAGCCACACGCTGCTGCAAGCTCCGCTCGCGCTTCCTCACCTTGTCGTCGCGCTCGTTACGATCACGGTGTTCGCGCAGAGCGGGCTTTTGGCGCGCGCTGCGTTCGCGCTGGGATTGATCGACACGCCATCGGGATTCCCGGTGCTGGTCAACGACGCCGCCGGCATCGGCATCATCCTCGCGTATGCGTTCAAGGAAGTGCCGTTCATCGCGCTGGTTGCAACGGCGCTGCTCGCACGGCGCAGTGACGAGTACGACGACCTCGCGCGCACGCTTGGCGCCTCGTCGTGGCAGCGGTTCCGTCACGTGACGTGGCCATTTCTTGCGCCGGGTGTGGGTGCAGCTGCGCTGATGATCTTTGCCTACGTCTTCTCGGCGTTCGAGACGCCGTTCTTGCTGGGTCAGCCGTACCCATCGATGCTGCCGGTCGTGGCCCAGCAGCGCTTCATGAGCATCGACCTCGCCGATCGCCCTGCAGCGATGGCGTGCGCCTTCATGCTGACGGTGATCGCCGCTGTTGTTGTCCGTTTCTATCTCGCGGCCGCCGGTCCGACCGCGGGTCGGGAACGGCCGGTGCTCTTCTGATGGACGCCATCCGGGTTGCGGCCCCTCGGATGATGGCGATGGTGGTTCTGGCCTCCTGCGCGCTGGTCCCGATTGGAGTTGCCCTGATCGGCAGCGTCGCATCACGATGGTTCTGGCCGGCGCTGCTTCCGGCCGAGTGGACCGGTCGCGCCTGGAACTACGTCGCCTCCGGAAGCGGTGGGATCGGGAGTGCGCTCGTGACCAGCAGCGCACTGGCACTCGTCGTTGCCGCGCTGGCGGTTGCGCTCGCGGTGCCGGCGGCGAGAGCCCTGGCGCTGCACACATTTCGGGGAAAGCGTGTCGTGCTGTTCGCGTTGCTGCTGCCGATGCTGGCGCCGCCGCTTGCCGCCGCAATGGGGCTCCACTCCGTGTTTCTGCAGGCAGGTCTGGCGGACTCGTTCCTGGGCGTCGTGCTCGTGCACCTGATCCCTGCCGTGCCGTATGCGACGCTGGTGCTGACCGGAACGTTTTCGGGATTCGATCCGGACTGGGAGGCGCAGGCCAGAACGCTCGGGGCACGTCCATGGTCGGTGTGGACTCGCATCACGCTCCCCGCGATCGCACCCGGCCTCGCGTTGGCGGGGATACTGGCGTTCGTCGTTTCCTGGTCTCAGTACGTGCTGACCTTGCTGATTGGTGGCGGCAGCGTGCTCACCCTGCCGCTCCTCCTCGTGGCGTTTCAGCGCGGTGGCGACGAGGCTGTCGCCGCTGCCTTGTCGATCGTCTTTGTTGTTCCAGTGATTCTGCTCTTTGCGCTCACCGCACCGTTGTTCGAGGACGTGTGATGCCGATGCGTCGCCTGATCGCCGTGCTGTTGGCAACGATCGCGGTTGCGTGTGGCTCTGGGACGTCGGAGTGGTTTCCGGCAACCGATCTCTCTGCCATGACATGGAGCGAGATCAGCGGCCGGGCGCGAAATACGACCGTGCATTACGCCATGTGGACAGGAGACGAAGCGCGCAATCGTTTCTATCAGGGTCCTGCGGCCGACACACTGCGCCAGGATCTCGCGATCACGCTGACGATCGTGCCGCTCGCTGATACCTCCGACCTCGTCAACAAACTGGTGACCGAGAAGGCTGCGGGGCTTCTCCGCGGCTCGGTGGATCTCGTGTGGATCAACGGCGCGAACTTCCGCATCGCGAAGCGGGCTGGCATTCTCTGGGGACCCTTCGTGCAGGCACTGCCGAACTTCCAGCACTTCGATCCTGTCGCCACCCGGTTCGACTTCGGCACGACGACCGACGGCCTCGAGGCGCCGTACGAACAGGCGCAGTTCGTCTTCGCGTACGACTCGGCGCGCATCGCGGCCCCACCCGCGTCATTCGCGGAGTTGCTCGACTGGATACGCGAACATCCCGGGCGCTTCACATATCCGGCGATCCCGGACTTCACCGGATCGTCCTTCACCCGTCATTTCCTGCTGCACAGCGGCAAGGCGCCACCCTCCGCATTCACGGAACGGTTCGATCCCGATCTCTACGCACGCGCATCGAAGCCGGTCATCGAGCTGCTTCACGCGATGAAGCCATCCCTGTGGAGAAAAGGCGAGACGTTCCCCGCAACGCTCGCCGAAATGGATCGCTTGTTCGTCAACGGCGAGATCGACTTCACGATGAACTACTCCCCGACCTTCGCCTCGGACAAGATCGCGCGCGGTGAGTTCCCCGCGACCGTGCGGACGTTCGTCCCGAAGGACGGCACGATTTCCGATTACAGCTTCCTCGCCATTCCGTTCAATGCGCCCAACCCCGCGGGCGCGCTCGCCGTCATCAACACCTTCATGTCGCCGTCTCACGCCATCGCGCGGGCACGCGCCATGGGCGGCCTCTTCCCTTTACGCGCCGCGCACCTGAGTACGAGCGAGCGCGACGATGTCGCGGCGCTGCCACGAGGCGCGGCAACACTGCCCCTGACTGAGCTGGCGGCGCATCGGATCCAGGACGCGCACGCCGAATACGTCGACCGCTTCGAGAAAGACTGGCGCACCGGGGTACTTCAGCGATGAGCGTCGCCCTACGCCTCGATCGCGTGTCAGCCGGTTACGGCGCCCGCGCTGTGCTCCGCGAACTCAGTCTTGCCATCGCGCCGGGCCGCCTGGTGACACTGGTCGGTCCTTCCGGATGCGGCAAGACTACCGTGCTCAAGGTCATCGCGGGACTGCTCGCACCTGCCGCCGGCGACGTCTGGTTCGAGAACGAACGGATGACATCGATCCCCGCTGAAAAGCGCGGCATCGCGATGGTCTTTCAGAAGCCGCTGCTCTTTCCGCACATGAGCGTCGCGGAGAACGTGGCGTTTGGTCTTGCGATGCGCGGCTGGTCCGCCGCGCAGCAGCGCATGGCAGCGGAAGATGCCCTGCGAATGGTGCAACTCGAAGCCTTCGCGGACCGCAGACCCAAGGAACTCTCGGGCGGACAGGAGCAGCGCGTCACGCTGGCGCGCGCGCTCATCACGCGGCCGCGCGTGCTCCTGCTCGACGAGCCGTTGTCGGCGCTCGACGAAGGCCTGCGCGCCGAGATGCGCGGGCTCGTTCGTCAGCTGCAACGCGAGCTTGCGATCACGACACTCTTCGTGACCCACGACCAGCGCGAAGCCTGCGAAGTCGGCGACGAGGTCGCCATCCTCCTCGATGGCCACGTCGCGCAAGCCGGCCCGCCACGCGCGTTCTATACCGAGCCAGCGAGCGAAGCGGTCGCGCGATTCTTCGGATGGTGTGTCATCGACCCACCCGCGTGGGCGGAGCGCGGCTCGGCTGTGGCCTTCCACCCGTCGGTGGCGCGTCTCTGTTTGGATGAGCCCAATACCCAGGTACCGGGCTCGTTTCCTGTCGTCATCGAACATGTCGCCGACGTCGGAACCGAACTGCGCCTCTCTGTCCGATTCCAGTCGGGTTCTCGCCTCGACTTCGCCCAGAACATCAGCACGATTGCGTCGCCAATCCCGGCGGTCGGGGCAACGGCGCGTCTCGTAGTTCCGCAGTCCGCGCTCAAGGTCTTTCCTGTGAGTCAGTCGTCGTCCTAATCGGGAGTCAGCATGGCATCGCGTCGTTGGCAGCGAGTGTGTCGTTCGAGGACCCTCACGGCCCTGGGTCTGGGGTTTGGTCTCTTGTTGTCGTCTGTCGCTTTTGCTCAGGTCGGTGCGTCAGTCGAGGGCGTTGTCCAGGATCAAAGCGGCGGGGTTGTCGGCAACGCGACGGTGTCCATCACCAACACGGATACGGGACAGGTCCGGGAATCGGTCACCGACGCGGAGGGGCGCTATCAGATCTTCGGCCTCGGCCCGAGCGAGCGCTACGAGATCCGTGCACAAGCCAACGGCTTCCGCCCGGACGTCCGCGTGCTCTCCTCGGTCATTGCCGGAGAACGGCGCGTCCACGATTTTCAGCTCGCGGTCGGAGTCGTAACCGATCGCGTCGATGTGCGTCCCGAGCTGCCGCTGGCGAAGACCGGCACACCGGCCCTCGGTGGCACGCTGAGCGAAGAGCAGGTCCAGGACCTGCCGGTCAACGGACGCGATCTGGTCAGCCTCGCATACCTGATTCCCGGCGCCGCACCAGCGCGCGGCTTCTACAACCTGGCGCCGAAACTCGCCATCAATGGTTCGTCCTCACTGGTCACCAACTACACCGTCGACGGCTACGACAACACCGACCTGTTCCTCGGTGGTCCGAAGGTGCCAGTGGCTGTCAGCTCGACGCAGAACCTGACTGTGCTGGTGAACTCCTACTCGGCCGAGTACGGACGGACGGGGAACGGCGTCTTTGCTGTCACGACCCGGTCGGGTGGCCAGCAACACTCGGGCGAGCTGTTCTACTACGTGCGTCCTGGAGCGGCCTTCGACTCCCCGAACTACTTCGCCCCGACAGACGCCAATGGTGAAGTGATCGACGACAGTTTCCAGCGTCACCAGTTCGGCGGTGGCGTGGGCGGACCGCTCGGCCCGGGCACGTTCTACTTCGTGAACGCCGAAATCTGGCGCGAGTCTCAGGATGCGATCCTCACCTCGCCCCTCTCTGTTGGCCTTGCGCCGACGAGCTTCCACAATCACGCGCTGATGGGCAAAGTCGATCGACAGTGGAACGCGTCGCAGATCTCTTCGTTCCGCTACCTGTTCAGCGACTACACGCACGACGACGACATCGGATTCGTGGGCGGGCTGACGCTCCCATCAGCCGGACTGCAGGTGAGCTATCAGAACAATTTCGGATCATGGAACCATCGCAGTGTGTTGTCCAACAACTCGCTGAACGAGGCCGGCATCATGTTCGGCCGGATGCGTGCCGACTGGCGCACGCTCGACCCCGGACCTCGCGTCATCGTGACCGATCGCGGCGCAACGCTCGCGGTGATCGGGGGCGTCAGCGACAACTTCTTCTGGACCGAGACCGACTTCCAGTTGCGCAACGTCTACACGCGCGTTGCGGGCCGTCACACGCTCAAGGCCGGAGGCGATCTCCTGAGCGCGAAGTTCGACATCCGCTCGGGGCCAGGCGCCCGCGGTGCCTACACGGTCGATCTCCAGGGACGGCAGATCCAGCCCTCAGGACCGTTTCTCGAGATCGCCGACATCCCGCGCGACGTGCGCGTCCTCTCGTACTCGCAGTCGTTCGTGAACCCGCAAGTCAACGAGACACAGAACCTGCTGGCGTTCTTCGTCGAGGATGCGATCCGCGTGCGGTCGGACGTTGTCGTGACCGCGGGGCTTCGCTGGGACTACGACTCGGTCACCAACACACCCGAAGGCGACGCCGACTTGAACAACCTGGCGCCCCGCCTCGGCCTCGCCTGGTCGCCCAACGGTGACACACGCCACCAGGTGCGCGCCGGCTACGGCATCTTCTTCGAGCGCATTCCGTTCGCCGTCTACTCCGACACCCTCTTCAACAACCCCGATGGCGGTGCGATCTCGGTGACGTTCGCGCCGGGCACGGCGTTTCCGCCACCGGCATTCCCCAACCAGCTGCCGCGAGACGCTTTCCAGAACGTGCCGATCAATCAGCTCCCGCCGCGCAACGTCCAGGTCTTCGACCCGGAGCTGATGAGTCCGCGCAATCAGCAGGTGTCGATCGGCTATGTGCGCGAGGTGACAGCAGATTTCGCTGTCGCGGTTGACTACATCAACAACAAAGGCAGCCACCTGATTCGCCGCATCGACAACAACGCGCCGGCATCAGTTCCGGCCGGCCTGATACGTTCCGTCGCCGTCGCCGATGCGACGAGGCCGACCGTTCCGGTCGCGGGCGGTTTCCGTCTGATCGAACAGGACGAGTCGACCGGCAGCAGCCAGTTCCATGGGGTGTACCTGAGCGCACGCAAGCGATTCAGCCGTTCGTTCGCATTCGACCTCGCGTATACGCTCTCGTCCATCGAGAACGACACCGACGACATCAACTTCCGTCCGGTTGACAGCCGTCGCGCGGACGACGAATACGGCCCGAGCCTGAACGACCGCGTGAGCGTCTTCGCGCTGAACGGACACGTGCTCTTGCCGGGCGGGATCGAGCTCATGCCGATCCTGTTCCTGTCGAGCGGTCAGCCGCTGAACGTCGTCACCGGCGGCGACGACAACGGCGACACGATCTTCAACGATCGCCCCGCCGGCGTCGCGCGCAACACCGAGCGCACGAGCGGCTACAGCCAGCTCGATCTCGGGATCATCCGGCGCTTCCGGTTCGGTAGCGGCATGAACCTCGAGGCGCGGGCCGAGATCTTCAACCTGTTCAACACGGTGAACTACTCGGGGTTCTTCAACTTCGGGGCGAGCGGTGTGCGGCCGGACGAGAGCGGGACGCTCGCGTTCCAGCCGACGGTCGCGGGACCGCCGCGTCAGTTCCAGTTGGCGGCGCGGCTTACTTTCTGACGATCGAGCGCCGGGTCCTTGGTTCTTGGGCCTTGGTGCTTGGTCCGTTCTTGGTGCTTAGGTCCGTCCTTGGTCATGTAGTCCCAGGTCCGGGCACGCTCGCAGTCACGCGCCGTGGACCAACGGACCGCGTGCCACCGGACGGACGAAGAACGAAGAACCAAGCACCAAGCACTGGTTAAGGACCAAGGCGTCGCGCCACCGCCGCAATACCGCCGAGCGCAAAGATGAGTGGATAGAGTTCCTCGAAGTACCACAGTCGCGCGAAGTACAGCCCGACCGGCGAGGCGCCGCACTCTCCTTTGGCGGCCGCGGTCAGCCACTCGAGCCCTCGTTTCAACGCATCGCGGTTCGCGTCGTGCGCTCCGACCGCCCGTCCGAGCGCCTCGAGTGCCACACCGGTCTCCTCGACGGATGACGGCACGCCAATGTCTCCTCCCCAGCCACCGTCACTGTTCTGGCACTTCAACAACCACGCCGCACCACGTTGCAGGCAGCGCGCCGCATCGGTGTCGTCACGCGCGAGAGACGACTGCAATCCTCGGATCACACGAGCCGTTCCGTATGTCGGGTTGTCTTCTCGCGCCGCGCTCTCGTTACCGAACCAGAGAGGAATCCAGCTGCCGTCCTGCCTTTGCGACCGGACAAGGAACTTCACCGCCCGCCGCGCAGATGCGTCGATCCGCCGCTGCAGTGGTCCATCGACGTAGTCGATCCACTCGCTCCACGCCCGCAAGGCGTGCGCGGTGATCTCGGGAGTGCTGCGATCGAACGGCAGCGCGCCCCACCCGCGGCAGAAGGTTGGGATCCCTCCGTCACGGTTCTGAACGTCGAGCAGCCACCGGATGCCGGCCGCGGCTGCCGACACCGTACCGGCATCGGGGTCGCCGAGCCTCCGTAACGCGAGGAGCGCGCCCGACGTGTCGTCAGCATCCGGCACGCCGCCGCTCAATGGTGTCCAGGCCCACGCACCCGGTGCCGCGTGAGTAAACGGATGCTCCCGACGGGTTTGCTGCGCGAGCAGCCACTCTCGCATCGCTCTCACATCCTCATCCGGCAGCGCTCCGGCCGCGCCCAGCGCATCAATCGAGAGCGTTGTCACCCACGTCGAGAGATTCGTGTCGATTGGCCAGCTCCCGTCGTCACGCATCGAATCGATCAGGAACCTGACTCCGCTCTGCACGACCGGACTGTCTGTGCGGCGCATCCCGGCAAGGCTCATGACCACGAAGCTGGTCAGAGGCGTGGCTTCGAGGTAGCCACCACTGTCCGGTTGCATCGCGTGCAGCAGATCGTGGGTGGTGCTGCGCACGCGATCTCTCAGCACTCGCGTCACGGGATTGCGCGAGGGCCGGAAGTGATGCCGCACCTGCCCAATCGCAATCAGTGCTGGCAACGCGTAACTGACGACGGGCAGACGGAGATGTTGAAACCAGGCATGAGGCAGCGCCGCCAGCTCGAACGGAAGCTGCGGTACCGATCGCCAGCTATGCCGTGCCTCCGCGCCGAGCTTACCGGTCAGTGCCAGAACAGTGAGGATCGGCACCGAAAACGTCTTGTCGGTGCCATAGCGCCGCAGGATCGCCGTGCGAAGCGACTCGGGAGAGGTATCGCCCGCAGCGCGTCGTAGCCACGCCTCCGATTGCTGAACGGCCGGTCCTGCCGCCGGCCCCTGGCCGGCGACATCGGACAACGTCGCCCACACTATCGCCGTGGTGCTGATGTTGCTCTTGCTGATGACGGTATCACCCCAGCCACCGTCAGGGTTCTGATGGTTGACCAGCCAGGACACACCGGCGTTGACGAGTGGCGCAAGACCCGCCGCATCGGGATAGCCGTTGCGCACGGCGATGCCGAGCGCGAGAACTGCCGTCCCCGTGGCGAGCGCGCTGCTCGCAAGAGAACCGTCCCAGTGATCGCGCGCTGCCCGTCGCGTGAGCAGCCGATCGATCAGGACGTCGATTGCATCGGAGCGAGCGACCGATTGCACGTCACACCGCCGCCACGCTCAAGTGCCCCAGCGTCAGAAGCGCGTAGTAGGTGTACTCGCAGTCGGCCGCATCATCGGCCCACGTACCGAAGAAGCCGCCGCGATTGGTCCACAGCGAGTCGACGAAGTCGAGGCACGGCTCGACCAGGCCTCCTGTCGGCACGTGCAGAGCCGAGAGCGCATGCAGTGCCGTTGCGGTCGAGAGGAGATCGGGCACAGGCGTGGTCGGCGATGCGAAGAATCCGCCGCGTGCATGGCAGCGATCGAGCAGCCACATGCCGACGTCCCGATCGGCGGCAACCCCGAGGCGATGCATGACCATCACGGCCGCGGCAGTCGTCGTCGTGAGACCAGTCGCCATTCCGGGACTGTTGCCGTAGCTGCCGTCGGCCGCGCGAACAGCGGACAGCGATCGCAGCAGTCGCTCGCGAGCGGGCAGCTCACGTCCGACGTCTTCGTACGCGCCCATCGCGAGGACGGCGGCATACGACGTGCCGACCGCCGCCCCGGGTGTCGGCGCATACCCTCCGTCGCTGCTGCGACAGGCTTCGATCCGGGAGATCAGGCGATCGACGGTGCGAGCGTCGGGCATGCGGCGCAGTGCGGCCCATCCACGCGCGAGGCACGCCACGTGGACGAAGTCGAGACCCTCGCCGTCACCGAATCGATCGAGGAACGAACCGGTCTGTTCGACTGGGAGATCTTCCTGCAGCGCGACGAGCGCATCGAGCCCGAAGACCGTGTAGTAGAGGTCGCTCTCCCCTGCGCGATCCTGGAAGCCGCCGTCAGGGTTCACACGCTCGCGCAGAAACGCGACGACCAGCTCGCGTGACTCACCCAGCTGCGTTGGCGCCAGCCTGGCGACCTGCAGCATCTCGAGTCTCAAACTCACTGCACCAGCCCTTGATCTCCACGCGGAAGATCTTGCCGACGACGCGGCGGAGAAGTCCCTTGAGGCTTGCACTGTGGAGCGCCGGCAGCGTCCTGATCGCCTGCTCCTTGTAGGCTTCGAGGAGCGCCCGCGCGCGATCGTCGAGCGCCTCGGCCCGCACATGCGCGCGGAACTCGTCGCGATCGTCGCGCCACATCGTCATCACGCGATCGCGTCCGGCAGTAGCCGCCTTGTCGCAGGCGAGCGCGAGGAGCAAGGAGGGTGCCTGCGCGCCGGCGTGCTGGTCGTGATCGGTCGCGAGGTCCTCGACGTCATCGCGAATCTGATAGGCGATCCCGAGCGCGTCGCTGTATTCGCGCAGCACGCGGTGCGTCTCCTCGTTCGCGCCGGCCAGTGCCGCCCCGACGCGAAGGGCGACTTCGAAGGCAGGTGACGTCTTGCGACGGAAGATGTCGATCACGGCATCCGACTTCACGGCGCCGGGATGCCGCATCCACGCGAGTTCCTGACCCTGCCCAAGACAGAGCTCGCGGTGACCGGCGGCCGCGATTTGCACGAGCTGCGCGCACACCTCAGGTGGTGCCCCACAGCCGGCGAGCAGACGGTAGCCCTCACCAACGAGAAGATCGCCAGCGTTGAGCGCCACCGGGACGCCATGCTCGACATGGAGTGCGTCGCGGCCGTAGCGCTCCGCGTCCGCGTCCTCGATGTCGTCATGAACAAGCGACGCCTTGTGAAAGCACTCGACGGCAACCGCTGCTCGACACAACGACTCGGGGAGCGGCTGCGACGGATCGTCCTGCAGTGCTTTGAACGCACACGCAGTCAGAAACGGACGCCACCGCTTGCCGTCCGCGGCAAGCCAGCCGCGAGCCACGCGATCGGCGTCACCGTCGACCGGACCGAGCAGCGATTCGAGCGCATCCGCCGTGAACCAGGTCTCGACCTCTGATCGCAACGCATCGAGATCCAGCCGTCGCGTGCGATCGTCGCTCGTCAGATGCACGACGTTCCAGACCCAGTCGATGTCTACCGCGGTGTCCTTGCAATCGTCCTGCAACAACGGGATGGCCACGCCGGGAATTGCCGCCGCTTCCATGTACGGGAACGCACGTTCGAGGACGGACAAGCAGCTCACACCGACGATGGCGTCGATCTTCCCCGATTGAATCAGCGCCATCACGAGCGCTGAACCTTCCGCCACGAGCACCGCGTATCCAAGCCGCTCGGCTTCTTCCTGCAGGTCCTGGATCGTGCACAGACCACACTGCTTGCAGAGCAGACCGAATTCATCGAACGGTGCCGGGCACTTGTCCTCGACGCGAAGGCACTTCGGCAGCAGCAGCAGGCGGCGATCGAAGGGCACCGTTGCGAGATGCTCCTGCCAGACCTCGTTGTTGAGCAGGACGCCGACGTAGTCGCGATAGACCGGATCGACGCCGGCCTGCGCGACGACAGCGTCCGCTTCGATGCGAAGCTCGTCCAGCACGAGCGGCGGCACGAGCGTCGTGCGCCGTGCGTCGACATGACGGCTCACGAGATCACGCAGGAACTCGCGCTCAGCCAGAGTCGGTGGAATGTTCGCCTGCGGTGGTCGCTGCGGCATCGTCGGAACAACACGCAGCGGCTTTTTCAGCGTGGACACGATCATGAGAGGTGGTCCCGTCTACGAATACGCGCCAAATCCGAAGAACCAGTGTTTCTTCGCAAAGCGATACGCCCAATGCTCCTCTGGTATTTCGTTGCCCGGATCGTGCTGGCTCCGCCGCGGCGTCATCGCCGCGAACTCGGCCATCGCCGTGCCGCGCTGCGTCGAATCGTGCGCCCCGTGCTTCATGACCAGGTCGCGCACGATATCAGGCCGCTCCAGCACGATGCATCCCTGCGTCGCACCGGCCGCAGCCTCGCGGAAGTCGCGCAGGAACGCCGACTGCGTCATCGTGTCGTAGATCGACGCGACGTCACGGACGTTGCTGGTGGCGAACTGGATCACCGGGCACGGCTCGATGTGCCCGCCCGGCCCGATGTGGTGGCTCACGCCCGTCGCCATCGGGCACAGCGCCTCTCCACGGTCGTCCCAGTAGGCGTCGACGATGGCAATCGGCAGCCGCGCTCGCATCTGGACGATGAACTTGCGAACCGCCCGCACTTGCTCGGGCCTCAGTGCCAGCTGTGGATTCGGGTTCGGTCCGACCACGCGATACGTGTGGAACCACACGTAATGCACGCCCATCGCGATCAATCGCCGCAGCCACTCCTCCGACACAAGATCGATGTTCGTCTGACAGACGCTCGTCGCCACCCCAATCAGAAGGCCATGACGACGGCAGGCTTCGAGGCCGGCGAGTGTCTTGCTGAGCACCTTGAGACGCCCGCGGCGTTCGTCGCTGACCACCTCTGAGCCTTCGATGCTGAGGAGCGGCGTGACGTTGCCGAGCCGCGCCAGTTCGCGTGCGACGTCGTCGGTGATCAACTGCCCGTTGGTGAAGACCTGGAAGTAGCAGTCGGGATGCGCCGCAAAGAGATCGAGAATCTCGGGATGCAGAAACGGTTCGCCACCAAGGATGCCGAAGTAGGCGTTCCCGTGCGCCTTGGCATCTCCGATGATGCGATTGAGATCGTCGAGAGAGATCTTCTGTGCGGGCGCGGCCACATCCACCCAGCATCCCTGACAGCGGAGCTGGCAGCTCGAGATGATCGAGATGAAGAGAAACGGTGGAAAGTTTTCGCCCCGGCGGCGGCGACGCTTGTGGAGCTCGACCGAGCGCACGCCCTTGATGCCGAAGTTGTAGACGAACTTCGCCACCACCTTCGGCTTCGTCTCCGTCAGCACGCGTCTGGTCAACCCGACAATCACGGTCAGTCCTTGGCGGCCGCGTTCGCGGCGCGTGCGGCCTCGGCCCGCGCGCGGGCGGCTTCGGCCTTGGCCATGATCTCCTCCGGAGTCGGCAGCGCGGCCAGGACCTCAGCGGGGACATCGAGATCTTTCTTGAGCGCGATCAGGCAGTTCTGCCGCTCCGTCAGCGCGCGGTCGTCGTCACGTTCCTTCGAGAACCGCGACTTGGCTTTCACGCTGCGATCGCGCAGCATCGAGTAGATGTCGCCGCCCAGCAGGGCGGAGATGTCCACCTTCATCGCCTCCCGCCGGACATCGTCGGCCTTCACCTCTTCCCCGTTGATCGGCCCGTGCCGGTACTTGGGAAACATGATGGCGACCTCGGGGCACACGCGCGAACAGGCGGGACAATCCGTCTTGCAGTTGCTCTGGTTCTGAACCTGGATCTTGCGATCGTCGGAGACGCCGTAGACGTCGAAGAGACAGAAGCTGAGGCACTGCATGCAGTTGGTGCAGCGCGTGTAGTCGATCACCGGGAACCACGGCTTCCAGCGCTGGGCCGGCGGCGCGGGAACCGTCGCCGGGTCGAACGCGGTGACCCCCTCGTCGCGACGGCACGCCACTTCCAATCCGCGCTCCAGGAGCGACTGCGCGAGCGCGGCACGATCGGCGGCGTTCATGCCGGCCTCGCCGCTTCCTCGCAGCACGACCCGAGTGCGACTCGAGGGCGCGATGCTCACGATGTTCGCTCCCCGCTCGCCATCCCGTCGCCGGATGCAGTGAGCCCGGCGACCACCGCTTCAGCCGGCTCGACACGCATGTTCCAGATACGCACGTTCTGCTCCGCGAGTGGCGCACCTGCCGATGCGAAGAGCCATTTCACCGCTCGTGGATAGCAAGCTGCAACCTTCAGATCACCCTGGTCAGCGATCTCGCGCAGACGTGCATCGGCCTGCGCGGCCATCTCGCACAGATCCGGCACGGCATCGAACTCGACGTTCGCTTCCGCAAGACCCCGCAGCACGGCAGCCTTCACCTCCGGCGCCACCACCTTCGCGTACGCGCAGTGACAGTAGAGGATTCGTGCCGATGGGACGCTCATGCCGTGACCATCCGATGGGTTGGCTGCGGGCGTCCGGGCCGGAAGTGCTCGATGTGATCGACCTCGAGCGAGAGCGGCGTCTCTCGCCCGAGTGCCTCGAGTCGAGCCATCGCGATCGACTTCAGCTGGTCGGGGTCCCCTTCCGCCCTCAGGTTCAGCAGCAGCTCGCCTTGCGTGAGCTCCTCGGACAGGCGATGAGGTGATTCCGGCCTGGTGTCAGTGCGAACGAGGTTGAGCACCGCGATGTCGTTGCCCATGTCTGGCGCCAGCGTCATCTTGAGATGCGCGATTTCAATCCCGGCGTCGGCCAGCCGTTCACGGATGTCGTCGGCCAGACGCTGCAGCAGTCGATTGCCATCGAACGGTGTCGCCGACGACACGCTGCAGGTCGCGTTCAGCCAACCGAGCAGCGCCTCGCCCTCGGCGTAGGTGTCGTAATCCACTTCCATGGCCGGGCGGCTCGCGAGCGGCCCCGACAGTCGCGAGAACCAGTCTTCGAGATTGGCTCCCGTGCGCGCGCTGACCGTGACGATCTCCGCCTGCGGGAAACGCGCCTTCAGCGCGTTCTCGAGCGCGAGACGCCGTTCTGCGCCGAGCAGGTCGCTCTTGTTGATGACGATGAGATCGGCCTCTTCGAGTTGTTTCTCGTACACGTAGAGCACCTTGGGCGAGAAGGACGCTCCGGGTTCGAGACCGAGAATGCGGGCGGCGCGCGTGGGATCGACGAGCACGCTCAGCGGGGCGACACGATAGTCGTCGCCATAGAGGCGACGCAGCGGATACTGCACCGTGGCGCGCAGGTCGGTGCAACTCCCGACGGGCTCGGCAAGAAAGACGTCGGGACGTGCTTCGCGCGTCAGGCGTTCGGCAGCATCCGTGAGCGAGTTGAACCGGCAACAGAAGCAACCGCCGGTGATCTCCTGCACCGGATACCCTTTCGCCGTCACGATCGACGTGTCGACGAGCCCCTGGCTCTGATCGTTGGTGATCAAACCCACGCGCTGTCCGCGCTGCGTGAGGTGCTCCGCCAGACGCAGCATCGCCGTCGTCTTGCCGGCACCGAGAAACCCACCCACCATGATGTAGTCAGCGCTCATCCGTGTGCCCGTCCGATTCGCCGCCGGCGTGCCGGCTCTCGAGCATCTTGTCGATCGTGGCGTCGAGTACCGCGACGTATCCGTGCACGTCGACAGTGTCCGGCGCCGGTCTTCCCTGAAGTCTATACAACCAGCCCTCGCCGTAGGGATCCGAATCGGCCAGCGTGACGTCCTTTCTGAGCCGTTCGCCTTCACCCTGAAAGCGGCCATGCGCGGCTGAGAAAATAGTGGTCACCGCCTTCAGGCCCTCGATGGTGCCGATCTCATCTCCCACACCAATCTCTGCACCAGGCGCGACGCTGAAACCGAACTCGACAATATCTCCCAGCATGCGCGTCGCGAATTTTGTCAGGCCGACCCGCCAGACTCCCGGCTCCTCCTCGAGCAGCCAGTAGTGCGATGGCGAATAGCGTCGATCGATCGGCAGGTGCGTCGTGAAACGCGAGCGATGGTAGTAGACGGACTGCGCCCGGGTCGTCATGCGCTACCCACTTCGCGCATGTCTCGGTATGGTTCGAGCGCGGACACGAGCTCGCTCCAATTCGGTTCCGTCGATGCCGCGCACCACGAGAAGCGGAGCGCGCCGTCGCGCTGCCACGCCGGCGCGGACATCGCCTCGAGCACGTGACTGCAGGTGTAGCGCTGCGAACTACAGGCCGCGCCGTTGGAGATCGCCACGAGGCCGCTCCACGCCTCGATGACGGTCTCCGAGTCGAGACCGGGAAAGGCGACGTTGAGGATGTACGGGACGGAGCGCGACGGATCTCCGTTGATAGACGGCTCGAGCGGCGCCAGTCCTGCGAGGACCGAGCGCCTCATGGCGCGACAGCGCTCGGCGCGTGCATCGGCCTCCGACAGCGCCAGTTCGGCGGCAAGACCGAAGCCGGCAATGAGCGCGACGGGCAGCGTGCCGGAGCGCAGTCCTCGCTCCTGTCCTCCCCCGAAGAGGATCGGCTGAAGCGGCGGTCGTTGTCCGTTCCGTCGTCGCGCGAGCAGCGCGCCCACACCCATCGGCCCGTTGATCTTGTGCGCGCTCACGCTGATCAGATCGATACGCGGATGACGCAGCGCGGGGATCTCGCGCGCGAAACTCTGAGCCGCATCCACATGCAGGTAGACACGGGTGCGATCGAGTCGATCTGCAACGTCGCCGATCGGCATGATGACACCGGTCTCGTTGTTGACGTGCATCATGCTCACGAGCAGGGTGTCGTCGCGAACAGCGGCAGCGAGCGCCTCCACGTCGACGCCACCTCCGGGGTTCGGACCAACGAACGTGACCTCGAATCCGCGCCGCTGCAGTTCCTCCAGTGGTTCGAGTACGGCCGCGTGTTCGATGGCCGTCGAGACGATGTGACGACGGTTGCCGGCGGCCGCGGCGAGTCCGAAAATTGCGAGGTTGTTGCTTTCGGTCGCACCGCTCGTGAAGATCACGTCACCGCGCGAACTTGCCGTGACCGCCGCAACCTGATCGCGCGCGTGCTCGACGACGGCCCGCGCCCGGCTGCCGAATTCGTGCGTACGACTTCCCGCGTTCCCGAATTCGCCGCCGAGGCAGCGCAATACCTCGGCCTGGACACGCGGGTCGATCGGCGTCGTGGCGGCGCAGTCGAGATAGACGGGCATCTGCCGCATGATGATGTACCAGAACGTGGATCCGCTCACCCCTCAAGATCGCCTGGCGCTCGAATGGAATCTGTTCCAGTCGACCGAGTCAGGAACATCCAGTGGCTTCTGTTGGACCTGGGAAGCCGCCCGCCCCGTGGTCATCGTCGGGCGGAGCAACCACACGGCCGATGACGTGATCCTCGACGCGTGTGCGGCTGATGGTGTGCCGGTACTGCGGCGCTTCTCAGGCGGGGGAACGGTGGTCCTCGGCCCCGGTTGCCTGAACTACGCCGTGGCGCTGCCCCTTGTTTCACAGCCCGGGCTGGGCGACGTGCTCGCGAGTTTCCAGCTCGTGCTGGGACGCATCGTCACCGCGCTGGGTATCCCCGGACTGGCCATTGAGGGACGAACGGATCTGACGCTCGACGGCCGGAAGGTGTCGGGTAACGCGCAGCGGCGAGGGCGGCGCGCGCTGCTCCAGCACGGCACACTGTTGTACGACTTCGATCCGGCGCTCGCGACGCGATACGTGAAGGAGCCAGCACGGCAGCCCGCTTACCGGGCCGAGCGTGCGCACTCGGAGTTCATGGGCAACCTCCCGCTCGATTGCGAGCGCGTGCAGGCTGCGTTGGCCAAGGCGTGGCCCGACCTGGTGACGCCGCTCGTTGGTACGGGCCACTCGGTGGTTCCTTCAGCAGAGCGGCCTGGTTGCAAGTTCGAGCGGGTGACGCCGGGAGGGGCATCCCCGTCCGCCGCGCAGGCGCCTCTCTCGTGACAAGTTTTTTGCGCCGAGTACGGACGGGGAGACCCGGCGTTGACGTTCATCGCTACCACGCGATCGCACGACGATCGTGGAAGAATCCACCCGTCGGCCCATCATCTGGCAACGTCGCAAGCCAGACGATCGTCTCGACTCCTTGCTCGACTGACCGAGGGGCCGAGCTGCCACCCATGTCCGTTCGCACCCAGCCCGGGTCGACCGCGTTCACCAGAACACCGTCTCGGCGATACCTTTCCGCAAGGATTCGCGTGAGCGCATTCAACGCCGTCTTGGACATCGAATATGCGGGGGCGTACGTCGACATGCTCGACAACTGACCGGCGCCCGACGAGACGTTGACGACGCGACCGTAGCGCCGCGCGGCCATTCCCGGAACGAACACCCGGCATGTTTCGATCACACCGAACACGTTCGTCTCGAACGTCTCCCTGAAACTATCCGCGGCGATCGAGAGCACGTCGTCGTTCTCGCCGAGCAGGATCGCCGCGTTGTTGACGAGCACGTCAACCGGCCCCCATCGACCCTGGATCAACCGGTGCGCCTCGACGATGCTCGCGGGATCGGTGACATCGAGCCGTTGGCTGATGGCATGCTCGGCAAGGTCGCCCAGGCTGCGGCGGGCGCGCTCGACGGCATGTGCGTCACGGCCCGAGAGCGCGACCCGATATCCGCCCGCCAGCAACTGGCGCGCGGTCTCGAGCCCCATCCCGCGATTGGCGCCGGTAATCACGGCGACGCGACGGTCAGGCATTCTGTTCCTTCAGAAAGGCATCGGCGGCATCCACGGCAACGGACACTTGCGCCGGTTGATCGTAGAAATCGGTTTGCGTTCCCTCCGACCAGACCAGGCGCTTGGGCCCGCGCAGTTGTCCATGGATCGCTTTCACATGGTCGGGAAACACGCATCCATCACTGTGCACGAAGAGCGCTGGCTGTTGCACGCGCGCAACCGCGCGTAACCCATCGAAGGTGAACCAGTACCACCACGACATCGCCGCCATGGCATTCGTCCAGGCGGGCACCGCGCCGCGCGCGCGATTGCCGTAGTAGTCGAGCTCGAAGAATATCCCCGCCTGTTCGTTGCCCGGGTCGTAGGCCGGAACCGTCTCCGTCTCTCCGGTCGAGAGATATCGCCCGAGGGCCCGCCGGCCGATGTTCACTCTTGCCGTCAGCCCTGGCATGCCACCGTAGAACGGCGCCACGCTGGTTGGATCGTGGTACCAGCCGGCAACACTGATGAAGCGCGCCACACGAGAGCCTCTCGCCAGCGCTGCGAGGCCGTACTGCGCGCTCGCGCAGATCGCGAGGTGTGTGAGCGTGCCGGGCTCGACGCACGCGAGCGTGTCGACGAAATCGGCGGCGGCAATGAGATCGGCGATCTTGCGATCGGGAACCTCGGCCTGGCGTGGCGACCCTCCACTCGCGCCGAATCCAGCGAAGTCGAACGTAAACACGGTGTATCCTCGCTCGGCGAGGCGCAGCGCGTAGGTCTCGGGCATCTGTTCCTTGACGGTGAGCCACGAGCCCGTCACGATGATCGCTGGTTGCTGAACGTCCAGCCGATCGGTGTTCCTGAAGAGTTCTCCCACGAGCTGCACGTCACCGCGGAAGAATGGAAGCGTTGTGCGTTCAATCATGATGATGTCGTCGAGTCTACCCAGCGTGGCCACGGGTGGTCTTGAACGATCTTGCGCTGCAGGTTCGCGATGCGATCGGTCCAGCCTCCCAGAATAGACGCCTGGCATTCCCGTCTCGGTCTGATCGAGCGGTACGAGTACCCGCCCTCGCGAGCCGAGACCGGCCGCGTGCACGTCCATCGCGAAATGCAGATCTGCCTCAGCCTCGACTTCCCGGGGCGTTACGACTATCGAGGCAAGCGCCTCGACGTGCCCGTCGGGGCGGTCTCCATGCTGGACGCCTGGGAACCGCATGCTCCGAGCGATCCGATCGATCGCGACCGTCCGGCGCACTACATCGTCATGTATGTCGATCCGATCGGATTTCGAGCGAGCGCGGATCTCCCGCAGGCGGCGCCGCTCGATGTCGCCGTGCACACCGGCGCGGAGGTCGTCAGACGCTTTCGACGCCTCCATCGAGCGCTGCGCCTGCACGACTCGCCGCTTCGGCAGGATGAACGATTCTGCGAGCTCGCCAGCTCGCTGGTGATACGAGGGGGAACGACACGACACGCAGCGCCGTCCGCGCGAGCGCTCCTGCGCGCGCGCGACTACATCGCCGGGCACGCGCCTATGCGCGTCACGCTGGCTGATGCGTCCGCCGTTGCCGGGCTCACTCCCTGGCACTTCTCGCGCGCCTTCCGTCGGCAGTTCGGCATGCCGCCTCACCGCTTTCAACTCGCGCTGCGCGTCGAGCTCGCGCGCCGGATGCTGGCCGAGGGTATGCCGGGCAGTGAAGTGGCTCAGCGCGCGGGTTTCGCCGATCAGAGCCACCTGATTCGCTGCTTCAAGCGAATGACCGGGACGACGCCGGGACGCACGCGATCTCGCTACTGATGCACCGACGTTCGCAATCTCCGGTCGAGCCGCCTGACGGACACGCGGATCGGTCGAGCTAGCCTGGTCACCAACACAATCCCAACCGGCTGGTTCGGTCTCCGTTGTTCGCTGTGGTTCGATCACGGCGTTATGAAACAGCAGACACGCTCGCATGAACTCCCTCGAGCACGGCGAAGTCACGGGGCTCCTCAAACAATGGCGGGAAGGCAACCCCGGCGCTGAGGCGCGACTATTCGAGCTGATCCTCCCGGACTTACGCCGGCTCGCGCGCTGTTACATGCGCCGCGAACGCGCCGGCCATACGCTTGCGCCGACGGCACTCGTCAACGAGGCGTACCTCAGAGTGGTCGGGGCACGGGCGCACGACTGGCAGGACCGGCGTCATTTCGTCGCCGTCGCCGCGCGTGCGATGCGGCGTCACCTGATCGACCACGCCCGATCCCGCCCCAAAGCAGAGGTCGTCACGATCGAAGCCGTGGACCGAACACCCGTTCCTGACAGGGCCCGCATCGAAACCGCCCTGGCCGTGGACGAGCTACTCGACGTGCTGGAGCGGGAACACCCGGAGCAGTGCGCCATCGTGGAGTTGAAGTTCTTCCTCGGTCTCACTGATCAGGAAGCGGCAGCAACACTCAACTTGCCGCTTCGCACCGTGCAGCGGCGATGGCATGAAGCGCGTGCCTGGCTGTACGAGCGCCTGACCGGGGTGCCATGAAGCGGAGCGCTGCTGATGATGCGCTCTTCATGGAGGCGTTGGAGTTGGCGGTGCAGTTGCCTTCCGACGCCCGCTGCTCCGTTCTCCTGGACGCGTATTCCGGCGAAACATCCCTCGTGCGGAAGGTCATGGACGGGGCGGCGAAACAGGAGGAAATGGGTGATTTCCTTCTCGATCCTCTGATCCCGCCGGACCTTGCCGACGCTCGCTTTGCGCCCGGTGAACGTGTCTCCGATCGCTTCCTCATCATCCGGGAGGTCGGCGAAGGGGGCATGGGAGTCGTCTACGAGGCGGTTGACAGCAAGCTCGATCAACGGTGCGCGCTGAAATGTGCCAAGCCTGGATTCGCCCTCCGGCTACCACCCGAAGCGCGGAGTGCCCTCCGCATCACACACGACAACGTCTGCCGCGTCTATGGTCTCTACACGGCTGAGGGATCTCGGGGGGCGGTCGACGTGCTGGCAATGGAGTACCTCGATGGCGAGACGTTGTCCGAG
The DNA here is from genome assembly GCA_025924295.1 of Vicinamibacteria bacterium. Classification (GTDB taxonomy): domain Bacteria; phylum Acidobacteriota; class Vicinamibacteria; order Vicinamibacterales; family UBA2999; genus Gp6-AA40. The sequence continues at coordinate 281 of JAICEG010000023.1, read as the reverse complement.
CGCCTCGCCCGTACCGGACCGCTTGATCCGCGGGAGGCCATGGAGGTTGCCCTTCAGCTGTGTGCAGGCTTGAGCAGCGCTCATCGCCAGGGTGTCTTGCATCGCGATCTGAAGAGCAACAACGTCATGCTGGTACCCGCGCCGGCAGGGGGCATGCGTGCCGTCATCACCGACTTCGGCGTCGCGACACGACAACTCGATGATGCGGACCTAGCAACAGGAGGGAGCGACCTGGTCGGCGCGTCAGCCTACATCGCGCCGGAGTTGTGGCGCGGCGAGCG
>JAICEG010000022.1 GCA_025924295.1 Vicinamibacteria bacterium | reverse complement strand
TGTCAGTGCGTAGATCCGCACGCGCCGGCCGCTCTCGGATGTACCCCACTTGGACGAAATCCACCCCATCTGCTCCAGTTTGAGCAGCGCCGGATACAGAGTGCCTTGGTTGAGCGCGAGCTGATCTCCGCTGATCTGTTCGATTCGCCGGGCGATCCGATACCCGTGCAGCGGACCCAGGGCCTCCAAGGTCTTGATGATCAGCAAGCCGAGGGTGCCGTAGAGGACATCACTCTTGTCCGGCGTCATGTGTTGGGAGCCTACACCTCGTAGGTGTAGGCAGTCAACTGGTCTGGGCAGTCGCGGCTTCAGCCGAGATCTGGCCTCGCCGCTCTCCTATGAAGTGACGGCGATCGGCGGCCATCATTGGTCCGGGTAATCCCGTGTACGGCATTACGCGACGCGCCAGGGCGCGAATCGCCGTCGCCGCGCTCGAGCTGACCCGGCTGGCCTCCAGAATGCCTCCACGAACGGGGTCGATCTGAGTGCACCGTAGTGGACGCCGGTAGAGACGACAAAGAGCCGCAACATCGACATTGATGACGACTTGATGCGCCAAGCGATGCGGAGCAGCAGTGCCCGAACGAAACGGGCCGTTGTCGAGGAGGCGCTCCGCTTGTTGATCCAAACCAAGGGGCAGCGCAGTCTCCGTCGCCTGCGCGGGAAGATCGCCTGGAACGGCGATCTCGATAGCTCGCGGCTCGAGCGTCAGGCGAAATAGGGTTACGTGGTCATCGTAGACACGACGGTTCCGGTCGACTATCTCCAGGGCGCGCGAAATGCCGAAACGGATTGGCTCGACGCTGCGCTGGGCCGTCAGCGTCTGGGGCTAACGGACATCATCCTCTGCGAAGTGTTGCAGAGCGTCCGCGATGACGTTGCTGCGAAAGCGGTCGAGCGCGCGCTCGCGAAGCTAGTCATCTTCGAGACCGGTGGCCTCGCGCTCGCCCGCGACGCGGCGCGTAACTATCGCACGCTTCGGAGTCGTGGTCATACCGTGCGTAAGACAATCGACTGCCTGATTGCGACGTTCTGTCTGCGTCAAAACCACTCCTTGCTCCACCGCGATCGAGACTTCGATCCGTTCGAGGAATTCCTCGAATTATCTGTCGTTCATCCGTAGACCATCAGGCTGAACGGTGCGGTGTCGTTCCACGGCGCCACTCCATCAGATCCCGCCGTGTACACGAATCCCAAGGTCCCGATTCTCGGTTGTACGGCGGAGCAGACAAGAAGCGCGTCGACGAAGACGTGCCGCTGGCGTAAGTGACGCTGGGTGATCTCTTCACACCCCACGTGTACCTGGATGCGACGGGTACGTTTCTCCGCCAGCAGAAGATCGGCGGAAATTTGCGGGCTACCACCTGGGGGTGGCCGGAGATGATAGCGTTCCTTCAGCGACGAATCGGGTAGGAAGTAGAAGATCCTACGGGTTGTGTCAGACTCACTTTTCCAACCGGCGTCCCAGTCCGGTATCCAAAAGGAAAGGTATGAGTCATCCTGTCTCTCGTCGAACATTTGTCGCGACGTCGGGTGCCATCGCGGCAGGTCTCGCCTCTAGTGTGTCGCTGCGCGCTGCCGAAATGCAGCAGGCACGAAGTGCGATAGGTGAGCAGCCGACGACGGGGATGATCGACTTCCACGTCCACACTGCCCCGGACACCGCGGAACGGACGGTGACGGCGGTAGAAGCGGCGCGAGCGGCCCTCGACAAGGGACTGCGCGCGATCGTCCTCAAGGGTACCGCGTTCGAGACCGTTACCAGGGCAGCCGCGGCGAACGCCGAAGTAAAGGGCATTCAGGTGTTCGGTGGCGTGGTGTTCAACTGGTCGAGCGGAGGCATCAACCCCGCCGCTGTCGAAGCCATGGTGAACCTGCGCGGGGCCGGTGCGGAGAAGATCGGACGCGTGGTGTGGATGCCGAGCAACGACTCCCGGCATCACTTCGAGCGCTTCAAGATCGAGCGGGCGCCGGTCGACGTGTTCAGCGGCGGAAAGCTCGTTCCTGCGATGCATGAAGTCCTCGCGCTGTGCGCAAAGCACGACCTGGTGCTGCAAACCTGCCATCTGTCGTCACGCGAGGCGATAGCGCTCATCAAGGAAGCGAAGGCTGCCAAGGTTCAGAAGATCGTCTGCACGCATGCTGACTACGATCCGATCAACATGTCGGTCGATGATCAGAAGGAAGCGGCAGGCCTCGGTGCGTTCATCGAGCATGCGTACATTGGTGTGTACCTGGGTCCCAACTCGCCGGCCGAGCGATTCAGGCCATGGCGCGGGACGACGGTCGAGCAGATCCTGAGCGCCATCCGAGCCGTCGGAGTGGAGAGCTCGATTCTGGCGAGCGACATGGGCGCCGCGCCGATCGGGATTCCGGCCGACGGGTTCGCGGCGTTCGTCATGCGGCTGCGCGAGCTGGGAATGACCGACGCTGAACTCGATCGGGCGGGCCGCAAGAACCCGGCTGCGCTCCTGGGGCTCTCGTAACCAGCACGCGATCGCCGCGCCCCGCAATTTTTTCCAACCCACTCGGCGGGGCAGCCTCTAAACGAAGAACGTGGCTCTTCGCCTGCCTGATGGTCCGCTCTTGACCTTGGGTACAAGATCTAACCCCGGAACGAAGAACAAGAACGAAGAACTCACAACGAAGAACAAATTCGAAATTGCCAACCAAATCGCCGCAGCGCGTCTCTACATCATGTGTGACCGATGACGAGCTCGTCGAGCGAACCCTGCGAGGGGACTCGACAGCCTTTGGAGAGCTGGTCTTTCGTCACGGTCAGGCTGTTTATCGGGCGGCACTGGCTGCGTTGGGCAGTGCCACCGATGCAGAAGATGTAATGCAGGAGGCGCTCTTGCTGGCGTTTCGAAAGCTGCCGCACTTCCGCCACGATGCCAGCTTCAAGACCTGGCTTCTGACGATTACCTGGCGAAGGGCGTTGCGCTGGCGTCACAGCCCAACCCGCCGACTGGGTCGGCTGGTATCACTGGAGAGCTGGTTTCCAAGCGACATCGTCGAGCATCGTCCTACGCCAGAACAATCCGTGGCGAGCGGAGAAATCCATCGTGATGTGCTGCGGTTGATTCGAAGCCTCCCGGGTCGCCTGCGCGATCCGCTTCTGTTGTCAGCAAGCGGTCGCTACAGCTACGAAGAGCTCTCGGAAATTCTCGGCGTTCCGACTGGCACGGTGAAGTGGCGCGTGTCCGAGGCGCGCCGGTTGCTGCGCGCCAAGCTTGCACGCCTGGGACATGGGCGGCCGTCATGACGATCAAGGACGGTCGATTGGGCATCGATGGCTCGCCTGACACGCAGTCGAGGCAGCTTGAGTCAGAGGACGAGATCGATCGAGCGATCGACGAGACGATTCGGCGGTACTTTATGAGACACGAACCGCCCGCTGGGGTGTATGCGAGAGTACTGGATGCAGCGCGGCGGCCATCCGCTCCGAGGCGCGACCGGGGTATCACGCGTTCCTGGATCGTCGCTGGCGCAAGCGCCACGGCCGCCTTGTTGCTGGTGAACATCGCGCTTCAGTACCTCGGTGTGGCGTCGGCGCAGGCAGCTCCCGACGCCAGCAGCCGGACGAGTCTCTTCCTCATCTGGCTGAGCAGCACCAGCCTTGCGCAGTGGATCAATGAGTCCGAGACCGTTTTCGGATACTCGGGCATCCTCTTCCTTCACACACTCGGTCTGGCCGTCGCGGTCGGTGCGAGCGTCGTCGTGAATCTTCGGATGCTCGGTGCGGCGTCGCGGATCTCTGTTGGGGCGCTACTCCCGCTGTTCCGTTTCATGTGGTTGGGACTCGTCGTCAATGTCCTGTCCGGAGCGCTGCTGTTTGCGGCCGATGCTCCCCGAAAGGCGGCCAACCCACTGTTTGAATTCAAGCTGGCGTTGATCGCACTCGCCGTGGCGGTCATGGCGCTCATGGAGCGCTGGCTGCTGCAGGAGGAGTCAGGGGCTCCGGGCGTGCCACAAAAACGACTGAACAGGTTGGCGATTGCGTCCCTACTGATTTGGGCGACAGCGATCGTCGCTGGCCGGATGGTCGCCTACACTTTCTGAGGACCGGTCGTGGACTCGCTGCATGCCTTCGCGCTTTGGGTCAAGAGCACCGATCTTTCGTGGTCGGTCACACATCATGCGTGGGTGTGGGCTACCTGCGAAGCGCTGCACTTCATCGGGATGTCGATCCTGTTCGGCTGCGTCGGAGCGCTGGATCTGCGGATGTTGGGGTGGTGGAAGGCGCCGCCTGTAGCCGGCGTGAATGCACTCGTGCGATGGGGTGTGATTGGATTTGCGATCAATCTGGTGACCGGGATTCTGTTCTTCGTCGGCGAACCGCTTCAGTACATTGACAACCCCGCGTTTCGCTTTAAGATTCTGTTCCTCGTCCTGGCCGGTTGGAACGTGCTGATGTTCTATGTGACCGGTGTTGCGGATCAGATAGAAGGTCTCGAGCCCGACGATGACACGCCAACCTCGGCGAAAGTATTCGCGGGCACGTCCTTGTTTCTCTGGGTCGGCGTGATTTTCTTCGGCCGCATGCTGCCGTTTCTAGGTAACTCGTTTTAGCCGGTTGCGAGATCGCGGGCAGCCTGAATCGCGGTCGCTTTGTCCAAGAGGGTTACGTAATGATGTATCGAGTCATCGCAGTGCTGGTGATCGTGATGGCGGTGGCACTGCTCGGCAGCAGCCGGCTATCGGCGCACCACTCGCTGGCCTCACAGTTCGACGAAGGCAAGCCGCTGACGTTGCAAGGTGTGATCACGAAGGTCGAGTGGGTGAATCCCCACGTCTGGGTCCACATCGACGTCAAAGACACCAGCGGAGCAGTGGAACAATGGGTGCTCGAGACGCTGCCGCCTGCGACTCTGCGGAAGGGCGGCTTGCGGAGTGACATGCTGGGCAAAGGGGAGACGGTGACCGTGCTCGCCTACCGCGCCCGCAACGAATCGAAGCTGGCGTTCCTCCGCAAGATCACGTTTGCTGACGGCCGCGAGGTCGTCGTGTGGGTGGGCGATATCAAGACGGCCAAGTGAGCTGAGACCATGAAGACCTTCTACGCTCGCCGACGATGGGTACTTGGCGCCGCGCTGTTCATGTTGGCGTTGCCATTGGACCTCTCAGCGCAACAGCCGGCACCGCCTGCTCCCAAGCCGACCCCACGTGCGGCAGATGGCTTCCCCGATCTGACCGGAATCTGGGTCGCAGGGAATGCCAGTGGTCGAACGCCATCCACGGACGAGAAGGGTTCCATTCAGGTCTACCTTGCCCTGCCAGGCCTGAATCCCGACAGCCCGAATGTGTTCAAGGAGATGGACGCGGTCGCCGTCAAGTTACGGGCTGCCAATCCCAACAAACCCGTGTACAAGCCGGAGCTCCTCGCCAAGGTGAAGGAGCTGTCGGACCTCCAGGCCAAACTCGACCCGGCCTTCTTCTGCAAACTTCCCGGCGTTCCCCGAATGGGTGCGCCAGCGCAGATCGTGCAGTCGACGGGGCTCGTGGTGCTGATGTACGGCGAGCACAACGCGTTTCGTGCCGTGCCTACCGATGGACGAAAGCACCGTACGGACGTGGAGCCGTCGTACCTCGGCGACTCGATTGGCTGGTGGGAGGGAGACACGCTGGTGGTCGAGGCCAATCAGTTCACCGAAGATACGTGGCTCGGCAGCGATGGCTACTTCCACTCTCCAGCCATGCGAGTGATCGAGCGCTTCCAGCGCGTCGGAGATGCCTTGCAGTACTCCGCAACCGTTCACGACACGGAAGTCCTGGCCGAACCCTGGAACATGCCGGCGCGTACGCTGAGGCTCTCGGCCGATCCAGCCGATGCGCTCGTGGAGGCGCCGCCGTGCATCGAGAGAGATTCGCCGCACATGTTGACGAACGAGCATCACTGAGGCGAACGGTTCTCCCAACCCGAGGCTAGCTCGCGGCGGTCGTGGCCGTGGGACCCGCGCCAAGCGGATCCACTCAACCAGTCGATGGCGTGACCGGTTGATTTCTTCAAACCCTCCTGCCTCTGCAGGTATCTAAGAACACGAAAGCAGATCCACGTCGCAGCGTGCGCCCTCTCGACACACGCTTCGCCAGGCCGACCGGCTGCGAGCTGGGTGTGGTCCCGGATAATGGAGGAGATGCGATGACGAATGGCTATTTCCAGCGCCTGATTCTTTCCGCGGCGCTCCTGCTGCTGCCGCTGACGGCGCTGGCGCAGAACCTGGCCACGGGTACCATCACCGGCGTCGTGCGTGATAACACCGGTGCGGTCCTTCCCGGCGTAACTGTGGAAGCCGTCAGCCCGGCGCTCATTGAAAAAGTCCGATCCGTTGTGACAGACGGTCAGGGCGTCTATCGCATCATCGAATTGCGGCCGGGGGACTACACGGTCACATTCACTCTCGCGGGGTTCTCGACCTTGCGTCGCGCAGGCGTCGAGCTCACGACGGGGTTTACGGCGACGGTCAATGGCCAACTCGCGGTTGGCGGGCTGGAAGAAACGATCACGGTGACCGGGGCGGCGCCGCTCGTCGATACGCAGAACGTGACGCAGCAGACGGTGATACCGCGCTTGGTGACCGAGAGTGTGCCGCTCGGATCGGGCATCACGGCCTATGCCACGATGCTCCCCGGGGCGAACATAAGCGCGGCGGCGACCGACGTGGGTGGGAGCAAGGGCGAATATTTGCAACCCATCTCAATCCATGGCGGCAACCCCAATGATTTTCAGCAGCTGCGCGACGGCATGTACTTCGGCACGTTGATGGCGGCGGGGAACTGGATGACCAGCTTGAACCCCGCGACGGTCGCCGAAACGACGGTCACGACATCGACCGCCATGGCGGAGCAGGAGAGTGGCGGCGTCCTCATCAACGCCGTCCCGCGCGACGGCGGCAACAGGTTCAGCGGCACGCTCACCGGGAATTTCTCGCGGCCTGGGCTGCAGTCGTCCAATCTGGACGACGAGTTGAAGGCCCGCGGCGTCTCCTCGTCACCGACGTTGCGCACGCGCTATGACGTGGGCGGCGGGATCGGTGGCCCGATCCAGCGCGACCGCATGTGGTTTTTTGCAAGCAGCCGGAGCTGGGAAACCTCTACCACGTACCCCAGCAACTGGTTCAACGCGACGCCCGGCACGTTGTTCTATAACCCGGACTTGAATCGCCCCGCCTATGACGTCAGTTGGTACAGGGAGCTGCGCGGTCGGGTCACGTGGCAGGTCACCAGCAAGGACAAGATTGCCATCTCCGGCGGGAATGAGTGGAATTGCGATTGTGCGTCCACGGTTGTCTTTGGCAACGCCTCGCCGGAGACGGCCGCACAGTACTCCACCAATCCCAGCTGGCAGGCATCTGTGAAGTGGTCGCGAACGGCCTCCAATCGCCTCCTGCTGGAGGCCGGATCGACGAACGTGTTTGGCGGCCTCGACTCCACGCTCTTCGGCGCGGGCGGTGTAGCGGGGGGCTCGGTAGACGATCCGTACGTGCTCGACTCGCAGCGGAACTACGGCTATGGCGGCGTGCGCTCGCTCGGCTTGAACGGCGGGTGGGGCCGCTTCACTTATGGCCAGACGAATCAGACCTTTTCCACCTCCTACGTGACCGGGTCGCATTCGGCCAAGGTGGGCGTCCAGTATCTGTGGGGCACACAAGGCAACGACTATCGGTTCCCGGAATCAACGAGGGACCAGACCTACATCTTCTTTGGAAGGACTCCGCAGGCCGTGGTCCGGTATGTCACGCCAGTGCTGACACAGACCCGACAGAACAAGATCGGCTTCTTCGCGCAGGATCAAATTACCCTCCGGCAGCTGACGCTGAACCTGGGAGTACGTTGGGATTACCTGAGGGGGAGCGCCCCCGCGATCGACGCCCCGGCTGGCGTCTGGGTGCCAGCCCGCCACTTCGACGCAGTTGACAACATTCCGAACTGGAAGGATTGGTCGCCGCGGGTGGGCGCGGCCTACGACCTGTTCGGCACCGGGAGGACCGCGATCAAGGGGGCCATCGGGCGCTATGTGGCGTTCCAGAATAACGCCGGAATCATCAGCGCGAATGCCCCGGCCAGCCGGCTTTCTCTGACCGATCAGCGGTCATGGGCGGACAACGGGGATTACATCGTTCAAGAGAGCGAACTCGGCCCGTCCACAAACGCGAACTTCGGGACGCTGGTCGCCACGACCACCTATTCGCCAGACCTGCTGACGGGGCATCGGCCGTACAGCTGGCAGGCGTCGCTGCAGGTCCAGCAGGATATTGGCCGGGGGCTCGCGCTCAACGTCGGCTATTTCCGTACTTGGTACGGGAACCAAACGGTGACCAGAAACCGCGCGGTGACGGCGAGTGACTTCGATCCATACTGCGTCACGGCGTCGGCCAATGCGCTGCTGCCTGGAGGTGGAGGGAATCAGATCTGCGGCCTCTTCGACGTGAAGCCGGCCATGGTCTCGGCGTCGGACACGCTCATCGACCTGGCCTCGAAGTACGGCGACCCGTCGCAAGTGTATAACGGGATGGACGTGAACCTGACGGCGCGACTCGGCGGGGGTCGGTATGTGCAGGCCGGGATGTCGACTGGCAGCACGACCTGGGACACATGCTATGCCAACGATCGGCCGGACCTGCTGCCCGAGGGCAGGGCGGCGGTAGACCCGAGGACAACCGAATACTGCAACAACAGCACCTCGTGGTCGGGCGGGACGCAGTTCAAAGCCCTGTTCGTGATGCCGCTGCCGTGGGGCATCCAGGCAAGCGCGAATTATCAGAACAAAGGGCCGATCAGCCTGCCGGCGAGTGAGTCGTTTGCCAACTCACAGATCGCGCCGTCGCTCGGACGCGACTTGTCGGCGTGCGGTTCGCGCACCGGCCCGGCGTGCACGGCCCGGCAGATTGTCACTGTCGTGCTCCCGGACACCAATTATTTTGAGCCGCGGTTCAATCAGCTTGACCTGCGCTTCGGTCGCTTGTTCCGGTTGGGCAGCGGCCTCACCATTCGGCCCCAGGTCGATTTGTTCAACGCCCTGAACGACAACTCGGTGCTGGGCGTCATCTCGCGGTTGGGGCCGGCCTATAACCTTCCCATTCAGGTGCTGGACCCACGAGTGGTTAAGTTTGGGGTTGATGTGAACTTCTAGGATTGAGCTAATGCGTGCACGCCGGCGGGTCTGAAGACCCGCCGCTACGAACGAGTGAAGCGATGGCTGAATTGCACCTTCAAGTGAACGGCAAACGGCTGACGGTCGACGTGGACCCGGCCACACCACTCCTGTTTGTGCTCACCGATGACCTGGCACTGAAGGGCCCGCGGTTCGGCTGCGGGCTCGGTCAGTGCGGATGTTGCTCAGTGCTGGCGGACGGGACCGAGATTCGTTCCTGCATCACTCCCACTTCCCAGGTGGTTGGCAAGTCGCTGACGACACTGGAAGGTCTGCCTGCGTACTATGCGGCACGGGCGAAGGTGTCACCGGTGCCCGAGTTGCACCCGTTGCAGGAAGCGATGATTGCCGAACAGTCGGCGCAGTGCGGCTACTGCTACAACGGCCAAATCATCAAGGGCGCCGAGTTGCTGTTCAAGACACCGCAGCCCACCGAGGCACAAATCAGAACGGCGATGAACGGCCATATCTGCCGGTGCTTCACCTATCCACGGATCGTGGCGGCGATTCACCGTGCCGCTCGCGACATGGCGGCGCCGAAACGGGCTGCGGCCACGGACCACACAGAGGAGGTGACCCGTGTCTGACGACACGCTCGCCCGCCGTGAGTTCCTGAAAACAACCGGAGCCGTCGTCGTCGGGTTGAGCGTCGTAGACAAGGTTGGAGCGCAGTCGCCAGCCGGTGGCGCTCCACCCGCGGAGCGAGGCCTGGCCTCCGGTCCGCCTGATGCGGCGCAGGTCGACTCGTACGTCGCGATTCATCCGGACAACACGGTGACGATCTACTCGGGCTACGTCGAGCTCGGCCAGGGCGGGCCGACCTCGCTTCGGCAGGTCGCGGCCGAAGAACTTGATCTCGAGCTCGGCCAGGTGAAAGACGTGCGGGCCGACACGTTCGTGTCGACGAATGGTTTTACCGCCGCCAGCCGGACAGCCGGCATTGGCAGCGTCGAGCTCCGCGCTGCACTTGCCGAAGCCCGTCGTGTGCTCCTCGGTCTCGCGTCGGAACGGCTCAAGGCCCCTCCTCAGGATCTGAGCGTGACCAAAGGCGTCGTGTCTGTTCGCGCCGATGCGAAGCGCTCGGTCTCCTACGCCGACCTGCTGGGAGGTAGACGCTTCAATCGCCAGTACGAACCAGTGTTGTATCAGGGCGGGATCGAGCTTCCGCGCAAGGGTCTCGACAACGCCATCCCGAAGCGGCGGGAAGACTACCGAATCGTGGGCACGCGCGTTCCGCGGCCTGATATCGCCGAGAAGATCAAAGGTACTTATGAGTACGTTCAGCACGTGCGTGTGCCTGGGATGCTTCACGGCCGCGTCATCTGGCCTCGTGGGCAGGGTGCACACGCCATCAGCAATCCGACTGTCGTCTCGATAGATGAAGCCTCGGTTAAAGGAATCCCCGGTGTCCAGATCGTCCGGCGCGGCAACCTCGTGGGCGTGGTCGCGCCACGCGAATGGGACGCGATTCGCGCCGCCAGGCAGTTGAAAGTCACGTGGGCGCCCTTTGCCGATTCGCTACCGGGACACGAGGGTTTGTTCGACAGCTTTCGATCGGCCAAGACCAGCGACGCCACCGATACCAACACGGGCGATGTGACCGCGGCGCTTTCTCGAGGTGCCCATACGCTGTCGGCCACGTATCGTGGCCCCTATCAATCGCATGGACCGATGGCGCCGAACTGCGCCGTCGCCGATGTCAGCAAGGACGGCGCCCTCGTCATGTGCTCAGACCAGGGGATCTATCAGACGCGCAATGGCGTGGCGCGTCTGCTCGGGATGCCGGTCGAGAAAATCAGGGTGCAGTACTACGCGGGCTCGAACACCTACGGCAGCAGCTGCTACCGGGATGCGGCGGAGGCTGCGGCCGTCATGTCTCAAGAGGTTGGCAAACCTGTGCGCCTGCAGTTCAGCCGCGAGGATGAACACGGGTGGGACAACTATGGCCCCGCGCATCTCGCTGATCTCCGCGCGTCGGTCGATGCCAACGGCAAGCTCCTCGCGTACGACTACCAGGCGTGGGGACATACGGGCGGAGGGATGAATACGTCAACGCAATTGGCCCTCGCGACTTCGCCTCCGGTCACGACTCCACAGGGTGGCTTCAGCGCTTTGTACTCAGTGCATCTGTCGCAAACCGACATGTACGATGTGCCGAATCGGCAGATCGTCAATCACCGTGTGGTCGGCGGCGGATATCTGAGGACGGGTCCGTTGCGTGCGCCGATGGATCCATCGGTGTTCTTCGCCCAGGAAGGGATGATGGACGAGCTCGCGCACGCCGCCGGGCTGGATCCCTACGAGTTCCGCAAGCGCAACATCTCACATCGTCGATGGCTTGGCGTGCTGAAGGCTGCGACCGATGCCGCGAAGTGGACTCCGCGCGTGGCGGCGTCCAATCTTTCTTCGGCGAGGGTCGTTCGCGGTCGCGGTATCGGACTTGGCACGCATCACCTGCCGCAGAACCAGGGCGATCGAGTCACGTTCGCAGCGGCTGTCGTCGATATCGAAGTGAACAAGGACAACGGCATCGTCGTCGCGAAGCACGTGTATGGTGCGATGGATTGCGGGCTGGCCATCAATCCCGGAATCGTGGAGAGCCAGATTGTCGGGATGTCCGTTCACGGTGCCAGTCTCGCGCTGAAAGAGGAGGTCGAGTTCAATCGCACCAATGTCACCAGCCTGGACTGGAACTCTTACCGGACGATCCGCTGCGGTGAGCATCCCTCGGTCACGCCGATCGTGATTCAGCAGCTGCACGAGAAATCCAGCGGCGCAGGCGAGGAAGTGCTGCCGGCGGTCGTTGCCGCGATCGGAAATGCGTTTTTCGATGCGACGGGTGTGCGAATACGTCAGTATCCGCTGACGCCGCGTCGTGTGCTGGCCGCATTGAAGTCAGCGACGGGGCAGCCGGGACGCAGCGCGTAGAGTGGTGACGGCACGGCTGCTCATTGACTGCGTAGAGAAAGACGACCGGCTGGGCCCATACGAGCGTATCCGTGGAGTTGGAGGACCGAATCTCCCAGGAGTGGCTCCGCCCGATTCGCCCAGGCTCGTTTCCGCGCTTCAGCGTCGCGGCGTGGCGATTAGAGACAGACCGCGTTGGCGATTACCCATTGAGGACGCGGTCAGAGGCGTCGTCGATGGGAAGTGGGCCTTCTTCATTCAGGGTGTCTACGACACCGTCGATATCCAGGTGGCGACATCGCCGTCAGGAGTCCTGTATCTCCGGACGGAAACTGACCACGACACGCCAGACGAGCTTCTGTTCCTGCCCTCGTGCCGGTGACGCGGCCGCAAAAAATCTCCAACCAAGCGTGAGCTCGTGAATCTGTAGCTAGCGAGCAGGTTCACGTGGAATTCCCAGCGCTTCGCCTAGCGGCCGTTGTGGTTGTGCTGTGTGTCGGGGTGCTCAATGCAGCACCTTGGGGTCCCGCACAGGAGCTGGCGTCCTCGACGTCCACGTCTGAGCTCGAGATCCTGCGAATAAGGCCGAACTTCTACATGATTGCCGGCGCCGGCGCCAATATCGCCGTGCAGGTGGGAGTCGACGGCGTCGTCCTTGTCGATACCGGTCCACGGAACAGGGTCGACGACGTGATGGCCGCGGTCAGGAAGATCACGGCCGCGCCCATTCGATTCATCGTCAATACCAGTGCCGATGCCGATCACGTCGGGGGCAACGATACGTTTCTGCAGGCCGGTCAGGCATCGTTCGACACAATCGCCAACCTCTTTCCACGGAATTACTTCCTGAGCGGCGCGGTCGCCATCCTCGCGCATGAGGCAGTCTTGCGGCGCATGACTGCGCCGACCGGACAGGTGTCGCCGTTTCCAGCGGCCGCATGGCCCACCGAGACGTTCGAGGCGGGCCGTCGTTATGTGTATCTCAATGACGAGGGCATCGAGGTCGTCCACCATCCCGCAGCCCACACAGACGGCGATGCCACGGTGTTCTTTCGCAGGTCGGACGTCATCGTTGCGGGAGACCTCTTCGACATGACGCGCTTTCCGACAATCGATCTCGTTCGCGGCGGATCGTTGAAAGGTACGCTTCAGGCGCTGAATCGCCTGATCGCGACGGCGATTCCTTCCTTGCCCGACGTGTCGCGCGAGGTGGGAACGTCCGTGATTCCCGGGCATGGCCAGGTGGGCGATCAATTCGATCTCCTGGACTACCGCGACATGATCGTCATCGTTCGCGACCACGTTCAGGATTTGATCGACAAGGGAATGACCCTGGAGCAAATCAAGGCAGCCAATCCAACGCACGGGTTCAGACGCCGGTATGGATCCGACACGGGGGAGTGGACGACTGAGATGTTTGTCGAAGCCGTATACCGAAACCTTGTTGAGGGTGAGAAGTGAGCTGGAAGTGGTTTCCGGTTGCGCTTGCGGGAATGGTGGCGCTCTGCGAGCCACCCGCGCTGGCGCAGGGCCGGAGTGGCTCGGCGCCGAAGCCAGCGAGTCAGTCAGCGCCCATTGACATCACTGGTAACTGGGTCTCCTACGTTACCGAAGACTGGCGCTTTCGGATGATCACGCCGCCGAAGGGTGACTACACGCGGGTCCCGCTCACGCCAGAAGGTCGCAAGCTCGCGGACGCGTGGAGCCCGGAAGCCGACGAAGCCGCCGGCCAGCAATGTAGGGCCTACGGCGCGGCCGCCATCATGCGCGTTCCCGCGAGGTTCCGCGTGACGTGGCAGGACGAACAGACGCTGCGCATCGAGAGCGACGCGGGCATGCAGATACGCTTGTTCCGCTTCAGCGCGTCGCCAGCATCCCGCGAACGCACGTGGCAGGGATACTCGATCGCCAATTGGGACGTCGCGGCGAAGAAGCTCGTCGTGACGACCACGAATCTTCGCGCGGGCTACCTACGACGAAACGGCGTGCCCTACAGCGCCGACGCCAGAGTGACCGAGTATTTCGTGGTGACGCCGGTTGGGCAGAGTGAGCAAGCCCTCGTCGTCACCACGATCGTTGACGACCCTCGATATCTTCAGCGGCCGTTCGTCGTGAGCTCACATTTCAAGCGCGACAAAGATCCTTCCAGATGGAGTCCTGCGCCGTGTGTCGCAACCTGGTAGCTGTCTGCGGATTGCTGTGCGGTGTGCTGTGGGCGATCGCCGGCCTTTCCGAGCCGACGTACGCGCAACTCAATGCGTCGAATCTGCCTGAGTTCGAGGGTTCCTGGGCACCAACGAACAACGAAGACGTTTCCAACGACAGCGTTCCGGTCGACTACATGGGGCTCCCGCTGAACGAGGAAGGGCGCGCGCGTGCGTTGAGCTACTCCGAGTCGCAGCTGGGAATGATCGAACGGCAGTGCCAGGGGTGGGCGCCCACCTATCTCATGACGGGTCCCTTCGGCATGAAGATCACGGCTCAATACGATCTGTCTCGAGGAAGCATCATCAGGTTCACGATCGGTGCCTGGCACGACAAGTTGCCGCTCGACATCTGGATGGATGGGAGAGAGCTTCCATCGCGCTACGCTGAGCACACGCGGAGCGGGTTTGCTGTTGGCCACTGGGAGGGAACGACGCTCGTCACCCGTACGACGCACATGAAGGCGAGCTTCATTCGCAAGAACGGTCCTCCCAGCAGCGATCGGGCGACGATGGCCAATCACTTCTACCGGCATGGCAACTTCTTGACTCTGATCGCCGTGATTGACGACCCCGTGTACCTCAGTGAGCCGCTCATCTGGACGAGAGACTTTCAGGTGTCACCAACCAGGCTGACGCCAATCGCTCCGCCGTGCATCGTCGCGTTCGAGGGACCCACGGCGCAGGACGAGGTTCCGCACTACCTCTGGGGAAAGAAGCCCGAAGAGTTCATGAATGAAATGACTTCCAAGTACGGTGTTCCGCGGGAGGCTGCGCTCGGCTTTCCCGAGACCCTCTATCCGGAGTACCGCGAGAAGCTCAAGGTTCGAAACAACAGGAGCCAATGACGATGACGAACAGGATGGGTGTGCGCGAATCGGTAGTCCTGGGTCTGGCGATCACGATGCTGGCGTTCGTCTCGGGCCGGGCAGGAGCTCAAAGTCCTGTGATGCCGTTGTCGAAAGCGGTCGTCTCCGATGACGTGGCCAAGCGGACGCTGATGAAGATGCAGATCAACGCTGCCACCGCGAGGGCCCTCGTCGATGCGTGTGTGGAGTTCGCGCGAGCATCGAATGCGTCGTACTCGATCTTCGTGCTTGCGCCGACCGGAGACGTGGTCGACGCGCACATCATGGACGGCCAGTTTCCCATTGCCGTCGAAGCGGCTGAGTTGAAGGCGAAGACAGTGCTGTATGCCCGTACGTCAACAAGGGCCGTCACGCAGCGGTTCAGCACAACCGAAGGCCGCCTGCCCCGGCTGCGCCTCGGCGAGTCCGGCGGCCTGGCGTATTATTTCGCGCCCGGCGGTCTGCCTATCGTCGTCGAGGATCAATTGATCGGTGCGATCGGCGTTGGTGGTGGTGCGCAGGAGGAGCAGTGTGCGCATCACGCCCTGACGAAGGTGTTCGGCCCTCAGCCTCCGCTATCCACTGCCGCCCCGGCGACGGGTGCGCAGCCAGCTAGCGGTGGGCGAGGCGGGGCTCAGTAAAGGAGCCAATCAATGCAGCGAGTCGTTGTCCTGTTCCTAGCTCTGGCCGTCTTTGCCGCGACCGGACCGGCTGCCGCGCAGGTTACCTCGATCGTTCCTGCCGACCTTGCGGCGACCTGGCAGCTCGTCTCTCTCGAGCGCGGCGTGTCGAGCGAAAAACCTGAGCGCAATCAGCAGCCGCGCGGCCTGCTCATCCTCGACTCGGCGGGGAACGTGTTCGAGTGGGTCGGAACCAATCCGCGGCAGGAGCCAGACGCCCCAGCCGTCGATCCGGTGAAGGCGCTTGCCGACTACAGCGGGTTCTGGGGGCGCTACCGGGTTGATGCCGCGCAGAAGCGCATGGTCTTCAATGCGCGCGGCGCGGTGAGTCCTAACGTGAGCGCGCGCGAATTCTCGCGGACCGTCGAGCGCTCCGGCGATCGGCTGACTCTCACGTCTATCGACGAGCCACACTCCCGTGGCGGCGCCCGTTGGGTCTACGAACGCATTCCCCCGATCGAGGCTCCGGGGCCGACCTTCCGGAAGGCGGCCGGTTTCTGGGAGTATGTCGTCGAGAAGCGGACCACGACTGCCGGTGAGCTTCTTTCCGAGCAGAAGCGCGGCGGACCGAGCACGATCGTCTACACTCCCGCAGGTTACGTCGGCGTGCACTTTCTGCCGATCAACAGGACGCCGACGCCGTTTGCGGGGGATGTGCCAACACCAGAGGAAGCGCGGGCCGCAGTGCAAGGGTACATCGGCTACTACGGCGCGCTCACGGTGTACCCCGGTGAGGTCTTCCACAACCTCATGTCGGCAATGAGTAATGTGCCAGGGACCATCCTGCGCCGTTTCGCGGTCTTCTCGAAGGACGGGAACGAACTGAACGTGAACTTCGCTCCCGCACGCGATCAGCAGGGTCGGATGGTGGTTACCTCGGTGACGCTGCGCCGCATCAGCGGTGAAGCGGAGATGCTCGGCAACAACAAGAAGTAAACGCGATGGAACCGGGAATGCGAGGATGCGATGAGTAGGCGATCGATTGTAGCGGTGTTCTCAGGTCTTCTCTTTCTACAGACGGTTACCTTCGCACAGAACCCAGGCCAGCAGCTGATCGCCGATGCCGTGGCGGCCATGGGTGGACGCGACCGCGTCATGGCGGTCAAGACGCTGATGTTCGAAGGCGGGGGCCACGACTTCCAGGTCGATCAGGAGTTCGCCTACGACGAGCTCGGCTCGCAGTACCTCGTGTACCAGCTCAGAGACTACAAGCGGTCGTACGATTTGGCGAATGGACGCGGCCGGTTCGAGCAGGTACGCGAAGCGCAATCCACCATCTTCAACGGCGAACGGCCGGTCCGAACGGTACAAGCGCTGGATGGTGACGTCTCCTTCAACATCGGAGGCGATGGCAATGCGACTCGTGCCTTCCAGGGGGTGGCAGGCCGGCGAGTCGAGTACCTCCGTCATCCTCTTACGCTGATGCGGGCGGCGCTCGCGCCAAACGCAGCGCTGAGCAACGTGCGGACTCAGGGCACTGAGCGCCTCGTCGACCTGAAGCTCGACACGATCTCCCTGACCGTCGCCTTCGACGCGAACACGAAGCTGCCGTCGCGCGTCATTCAACTCGTCTACAACGCCACACTCGGCGACCGGCCGAATGAGATGCGCTGGAGCGACTATCGTGCGGTCAGCGGCGTGCAGCTGCCGACGCTGTTCACCTGGAAGGTCGGGCGCTGGACGGTCGGTCAGGTCCGCGTCGTGCGCCAGACCCTCGATGGCGACGTTGGCAATCTCGCGGCGCCGGAAGCCGTGGTCAAAGCACCTCGCCCCATGCCGCCTGCGCCGCCGCAGTCTGCCGTCAAGGAAATTGCCAAGGGCATCTGGGAGCACACGGGGACGACTCACAAGAGCTTCATCGTTGAATTCAGCGATCGCCTGGTGCTCGTCGATGCGCCCAACGTGGAGCGGACGCTGGCGGTCATGGCCAGGGCCAAGGAACTCCGGCCGAACAAGCCCGTCACGACGCTGATCCTGGGGCACAACCACGGCGATCACACGGGCGGCATCAGAACGGCCGTGGCGCTGGGCGTCAACGAAATCGTGACGCATCGCAGCAACCTGACCCTGCTCGACGAGACATTCAAGAATTCGCACACGCTCGAACCCGATCTCTACGCCAAGACACCGAACGTCAAGCCGCCGAAGATCACGGCGATCGACGACCAGGGCGTCCTCAAGGATTCAATGAACACCATCAACCTGTATCACCTCCTGGACAGCAGCCATTCCAGGACACAGCTGATGGTCTATTACGCCAACGCGAGGATGCTCACGCTGGCGGATGTGTACATGCCGAATGACCCTCGAGTCTTCATCCCCGGCGAGCCGTTCGGCCATGCGCCGTGGCTCAGGAACGTGATGGCGAACATTCAGCACCGGAAGATTCAGGTCGACCACATGGCGCCAGTTCACGGAGATGTGACGACCTTCAGACAGTTTACGGAGGAAGCAATAGCGCTCACGGCGAAGCCGCAGGTGCCAGTGGATCACTGAAACGCTTGTGCTAAGTGACCAGCGGTGGCACATTCGTGCCCGACGGCGGGTGGGCTTCGGCCTTCGGCCTCGCCCAACCGGCTCGACTCCCGCCCGCTTCTGCTTACCGCGTCTTGTGTTCGATCAGTTCTATGGCGTTGCCAGCGTTGTCGCTGATGAACGCGAAGTCCTCGGTCGGCGTGACGCGCAGGTCAAACGCCATCTTCACGCCTTTGGCCTTCAATTCCGCGAGGACGGCGGGCAGATTCTTCACCTCGAAGCCGAAGTGCTTCACCCCGTGCGTGCGGAAGTCCTCTGACGGGTTCTTCCTCGACTCGGGCAGCGGGGCTGCGTCCGTCACCTGGAATAGTTCGATGGTGATGTTGCCGCGGCGAAGATCCGCGACCTGCTGACGCGCGCCCGGCTGGCCGGGACGCACGGTGCCCTTGAAGCCAAGCATCTTCTCGTACCAGGCGATCGATTCGGCGATGTTCTGACCGTAGGTGATGCCCGCGAAGGTCGCGTACTGACGGCCGACGAAGACGCCGGAGTGCAACATTACCGTAACCAGGAATCGCGCCCGGCGCACGGTCAGCCCGGCTGCGACAATCGCGTTCGTGCGCTCGGTGTCTCCCGCGCCGTTGACTCGATCTCGAAGCACCGAAGATGTTCCCATGTCGCCCAAGGCGGTCGGGTTGGGCGAACAAAGAGCGTTGTCTGCGTGCTTCGATCAGGACCTGAAGGAGCTCGCTCCACGGAGGTCCATCATTTCATGGTGGGTGTCAGCGCGAAGGATACTCGAGCGAGCCCTGCGGGCACCCTGGACGGTTTGTTCGAACGGTCAACGCGGGTGCCCTGTCGTGCCGCCGCGCGGCGACACCGGACCAAACGCCGGCGGCGGGGTGCGATGGTGCGTCGCCGCCTCGTAAGCCGTGCCAATCTTGATCAGTGTCGGTTCCTCACCCTGCCCGGCGAAGAACGTGATCGCGATCGGCATTGGGTGCGGCAGCTTGGTCTTCGGCGTGTTCGGCGCGAGTTCAGAGATGTAGTCCGTCTTCGTCGCGTTCAACGCGTACCGCGGCTCGTAGACAACGTCCGTCATGCCGGCCGGGACCACCACGCGCGGAATCTGGAAGAACGGCGTGATGCCTTCGAGGCTGATCTGGCCGACGTTCGGCCCCTGGATCTTCGGCGTCGGCACCGTGTTCTCCGGATGCACGAACGCGTCGATGCCGTTCTCGGACGTCACCCGCTGAAGCGCCAGGCGCGCGATGTGGCTGCGCGCCACCTGATCGCCCTTGCCCGGCGCATGGTGACTCTCGAGGGCCAGCCAGTTCTCCGCCCCCGCGCGCGACGCATCGTCGCGGAACCGGACGTTGGCGACCCAGTCGGCCCAGCTCGTGATCCTCACGTCGCCGCGATCGTCGAGGTAGCGCTCGATGTCGAACATCACATCGTTGCAGCGCCAGGGCTCCGCCGCACGTGGGTAGCACGGTTCGGCTCCGTAGCTGACGATGTTGGTCATGTTGATCCGGTCCGTGAGTGGCGCTTGCCGCCGGCTCAGCTTCCTCAGGTAGTCGTATGACGTCACGTCGTGGCCCGGCACGGCGAACAAGAGGGCGCCGCTCCCGTCGCGGCGCGTGAAGATCTCAGGCATCATCCGCGGCAACAGTTCGGACAACGCATCGGCAAACGTGTACTTCAGGTTCGGCACGTCGGGATCGTCGGGATACGCTGGCGTGATGGTCTCCACGAGCTCGGCCCCGAGCCTGTCGCGCAGCACCGTCTTGATCTCGCGATCGACCTGGTCGGAAATGGTCACGTGGTTCGGCGTGGGCTTGACCATGTACTCACGCAGGATCGCAATGCGCAGTCCCCGCAGCGGTTTCGACATGCTCTCGAGCGCTGTGTCGTCCACCGAAAAACTGGCGTACGGCTGCCCCGGAATGAGGGCCTTCGGGATGGCCGTGAACGGATCGCGGGAATCGTAGTAGCTAGTGGACGTGACTCTGATGGCGTCGAGAACCTTGGCCGCGTCGCCGAGCGTGCGGGCGTGAATGCCGGCCCGATCAACGATCCATTGGTTGGCGATGCCGCCGTTGCCGGGCACGACTCCCGTGGTTGCCAGCAACGCCGCAATGCCGTTGCGGGACGCCGGGCCCTGGCATGACGCAATGGTCTGCTCGCAGATGCCGATGGTCGCCAAGTTGGCGCCTATCGCCACCCCCGAGCCGCTGCTCGATCCGCGAGTCACACGCTCGGTGTCGTACGGATTGCAGGCCTGCCCCGACCACGCGCTTATGGCCTGCCCTCCCGCCACCATGTTCGTCCGGCTCTCGGCCGGCCCGCCGGGGTTCCCCGGGCCGGCGTTGAACTCGTGTGCCACCGACTTCGCGTAGATGATGGCGCCCTTCGCACGCAGTCGCGCGACGAGGGTAGCGTCGAATGGCGGCACGTCCATCGCGAAGGCGACGTCGCTGTTGGCCGTGGTGCGCATGTCCTTGGTGTCGAACGGATCTTTCATGGCCGTGACGACGCAATACATAGGCATTGCAGCGAGGTCTGGATTCCGGCCGTACTGGGCATCGAGCGCGGCCGCACGCTCCAAGGCGTCGGGCTGCTGACGAAACGCCTCGCAGGCCGCCGGCGCGCCGGCGGGCAACGGTCCGGACGAGGGATGCGCATCGAACGCGCCCTTGCACGTGACCGAACGCTCCCCGCGGAGGTTGAGCGTTTCGAGTGCGTTCAGTTGTCCTGCGTTAGGAATGCCCACGCGCATGCCCATCTGCGCCGCCACGCTCGGATCGGAAATCGTCGGCTCCATGCGGCCATAGTCGAGCGGCTTGCCGCGATACTGATCCAGGTCCGGAAAGATCGTCGATGCGTTCGTGGTCCGCGTCGGAAACGTCAGCGGCGCCCCAGCGCGCACGTAGCCGGTGGCGGATGCGATGTCGGCGCCGTCGGCCGTCACGAGACTGGTGCACACGCCGTTGTACGCGCGCGCGCGATCGATGTAGGCCTGAACGATCGCGGAGCAGGTAGTCCTGCCCGACTGGACCGCGGCATGGATACTGTCGATGGTCGCCTCCTCAACGGCGAAGGCCGCAGGAGGCTCAGCCTGTGACGAGGGCTCGCGTCCGCACGCGGCGCTTCCCGCTGCCACACTCAGCACCACAAGCGCGAGCAGTCCGTCTCTCACCGCCACAGGGACCTCCAGTGCCCGGTCTGTATCTCCGAATGGCAGAAGATTATGGACCGAAGTAAGAGAACGCACCTGTTCGTGCGTATGTGATAAGGCGGCCACTAGGAAGCTCACTTCCAAGTA
>JAICEG010000021.1 GCA_025924295.1 Vicinamibacteria bacterium | reverse complement strand
CTTCGTCGCCGGTCTCAGCGCAGGCAAGACGATCATCGACATGAGCACGGTGGGCCCGGTCGTCAGCCGCGAGACCGTCGCCAAGGTTCGCGCCAAGGGCGCCGACATGGTCGACTCACCGGTGTCCGGCAGCATCAGCACTCTCGAGGCCGGCAAGCTGACGATGATGGTGGGCGGGAAGGCGGAGACCTTCGAGAAGGTGAAGCCGCTGCTGCTCGACGTCGGGATGAAGGCGACCCACGTCGGCGACAACGGGTTGGCGCTCTCGATGAAACTCGCCTTGAACTTGGCGATCACGACGCAGATGCTCGCGTTCTCCGAAGGCATCCTGCTGGCGGAGAAGGCCGGCATCGACCGCAAGACCGCCGTCGAGGTTTACACCAATAGCGTGCTCGCCTCGCCGCTGATTCAGTACCGCGGCCCCTTCGTGCTCAACATGCCGGAGGAGGCGTGGTTCGACATGAAGATGATGCAGAAGGACACGATGCTGGCGCTCGAACTGGGCCGCCGGCTGGGCGTGGCGATGCCGACCACGGCTGTCGCCAACGAGATGCTGACCGCCGCGCGCGGACTCGGTCTCGAGCAGAAGGATTGCGCCGCCGTGTTCAACGTGATCGCGAAGCTTTCAGGAGTCCAGGCATGAGCACCGCTGCGACGAAGTCCCCTTCAAAGATCCCCACCGACAAGCTGCTGCGGCTCTACAAGCAGATGGTCGCCATCCGCTTGTTCGAGGAGCGCGTCAACGATCTCTACACACGAGCGTTGATGCCGGGACTCGCGCACCTCTACATCGGCGAGGAAGCGATCGCAGTCGGCGTGTGCGAGGCCCTGCGGACGGATGACTACATCACCAGCACGCATCGCGGTCACGGCCACTGCCTGGCGAAGGGAGCATCACCGGACCTGATGTTCGCGGAACTGCTGGGCAAAGAAGCGGGCTACTGTAAGGGTAAGGGCGGCTCGATGCACATCGCCGATCCGGCGACGGGCAACCTCGGTGCGAACGCCATTGTCGGCGGCAGCGCTGGCATTGCGACAGGCGCCGCGTATGCGTCGAAGTACCTCAAGCAGGATCGCGTCGCGGTCTGTTTCTTTGGTGAAGGCGCACTCGGTCAGGGGCTCCTCTACGAGGAGCTCAACCTCGCGCAGCTCTGGAAGCTGCCCGTCATCTTCGTGTGCGAGAACAACGGCTACAACGAGTACACGCACTTCTCCGAGTCAACGGCCGGGGATGTCAGTGCGCGCGCGGACGCCTTCGGGATGGCGAACGAGACGGCCGACGGTCAGAACGTCCGCGAGGTCTTCGCTGTGGCGTCGAAGTACATCGAGCGAGCCCGGAAGGGCGAAGGCCCGGCGTTCCTCCAGTTCAAGACCTACCGCTACCACGGTCATCACGTCGGGGACATCGCCCGCGCCTACTACCGCCCGAAGGCGGAGGAGCAGGAATGGGTGACGCAGCGCGATCCGATCACGCTCCACGGCCAGTGGTTGATGGACAACGGCGTTGCCGATCGGGCCGTGCTCGACAAGGTGCAGGCGGACCTCATCGCGGAAATGGATGCCGCCGTCGAGTTTGCCGTGAACTCACCGTATCCGGATCCCAGTAAGGTGGACCAGGACATCTATGCCTGAACTAGCAACTGCAGTGAGAGAGCTGACGTTTGGCGAGGCCATCAAGGAGGCCATCGCCGAGGAAATGCGCCGCGATCCCAGGGTCGTCCTCATGGGCGAGGATGTGGCGGAAGCTGGCACGACGTTCAAGGTGTTGGTTGGCCTCGTCGACGAGTTCGGCAAGGAGCGCATCATCGACACGCCGATCTCGGAAGCCGGCTTCACCGGGCTGGGCGTCGGCGCGGCGATGGCAGGCATGCGGCCGATCGTCGACATCATGTTCGGCGACTTCCTGATGATCATCATGGACCAGGTCGCCAACCAGGCCGCCAAGATCCACTACATGTCCGGCGGCAAGTGGAAGGTGCCGCTCGTCATTCGCGCGACGATGGGCGCGACCAGGCGATCGGCGGCGCAGCACTCGCAGTCGCTGCACGCGTGGCCGAGCCACATCCCGGGTCTCAAGGTCGTGGTGCCGTCGACGCCGTACGACGCGAAGGGACTCTTCAAGGCCGCGGTTCGCGAAGACAACCCGGTCGTGATCTTCGAGCACAAGATCAGCTACCGGAAGGTGAAGGGCCACGTGCCCGACGAGGACTACATCATCCCGCTCGGCGTCGCCGACGTGAAGCGCGAGGGCACCGACATCACGCTCATCGCGCTCAGCAGCATGGTGCAGGTCGCCCTTGGGGCGGCAAAGATGCTCGAGGAAGTCGGCATCAGTGCCGAGGTCGTCGACCCGCGCACGACCTGGCCCCTCGACGAAAAAACCCTTGTCGAGTCCGTCAAGAAGACTTCTCGCTGCATCGTCATCGACGAGGGCTATTTCCGTTACGGCATTACGGGCGAGTTGGCCTCGCTGATTCAGGAACAGGCATTCTTCGACCTCGATGGCCCGGTGCGAAGGCTCGGCGCGATGCACGTGCCGATTCCGTTCTCGCCGTCGCTCGAGGATGTGACCGTTCCATCCGAGCGCCAGGTGTTCGATTTAGCTCGGCAAATGTGCAACAAGTAGTAGGCGGAGGACTCCAGTGGCAATCAAAACCTTCGGCACGATGGCGGTGGATTGGGAGCGTCGGATCGATTTCGATCGGCTGCGGCGCGAGCGGCTCGATCGCATCAAGACGCTGCTGGCCAAGTCGGAGCTCGGCTCGGTGCTCTGCTTCGACATGAACAACGTCCGCTACATCACGGCTACGCACATCGGCACGTGGGCGCAGGACAAGATCAGCCGCTTCACGCTGCTGGCGCAGAACGATGAGCCGATCCTGTGGGACTTCGGGTCCGCAGCGCGCCATCACCAGCAGAACTGCGACTGGCTCGGCGAGCGGTCGCGCGCAGGCATCCCGCTGATGCGCGGTGCGATGTCGCCCGAGATGGGGCGCTCGGAAGAAGTGGCGCGCAAGATCAAGGTCGAGCTCGAGAAGCGCGGCCTGCACAAGGAACCGGTCGGCGTGGACGTTGTCGAACCGCCGATCCTCTTCGCCTTGCAGAAAGAAGGGCTGAACATCGTCGATGGCCAGCAGTTGATGTCGAATGCTCGCGAGATCAAGACCGTGGACGAGATCTCGCTGCTGACACAGGCGGCCGGCATGGTGGACGCGGCCTACTACGACCTCTATCGTGCGATGAAGCCGGGGATGAAGGAGAACGAAGCGGTTGCGCTCGTGGCGCAGCGCCTCTACGAGATGGGCTCGGAGTACGTCGAGGGTGTCAACGCGATCTCCGGTGAGCGCTGCAGCCCGCACCCGCACGTGTTCTCGGATCGCGCTTATCGCCCCGGTGACCCGGTCTACTACGACATCCTGCACTCGTACATGGGCTATCGCACGTGCTACTACCGCACGTTCGCGATCGGCTCGGCACCGCGTGCGCTCGTCGATGCGTACAAGCGTTGCCGCGACTACCTCGATGCGTCGATCGAGTTGATTCGGCCGGGTCGCACGACGGCGGAAGTTGCGGCGGTGTGGCCGAAGGCGACCGAGTTCGGTTTCCCCGATGAGGAGACCGCGTTCGCGCTGCAGATGGGGCACGGCATCGGCCTCGCGATCTGGGAGAAGCCGATGATCAGCCGCCTCGTCTCGCTCGATCACCCGCACGAGATCAAGCCGGGCATGGTGTTCGCGCTCGAAACGTTCTGGCCCTCGACTGACGGCTGGAGCGCCGCGCGCATCGAGGAAGAGATCGTTGTCACGCAGACCGGCCACGAGGTCATCACCAGGTTCCCGGCGGAAGAGTTGCTCGTCGCGGGCGCACCGTTCGTGACGGTGAGTGGGCAGTTGCCGACGGTACGCGAAGTCGAGGCGCCGCCCAATCCCGAGGTCGTGAAAATGATCGCCGCCGCAGCGAAGGCTGAAGTCCCCAAGGGCGAAAAAGTGGGGGCAGGTCGCTAATGCCGGTCAGCGTGGTGATGCCTGCGCTCGAGATGGCGCAGGAAACGGGCAAGCTGGTTTCGTGGAAGAAAAAAGAAGGCGAGCAGGTCAAGAAAGGCGAGATGCTGCTCGAGGTCGAGACCGACAAGGCAGTCGTCGAGATCGAGGCCGGCGGTGACGGCGTGCTCTCGGGCGTGACCGCGAAGGTCGGCGACGTCGTGCCAGTCGGTCAGACGATTGCCTGGCTGCTCAAGCCGGGTGAGTCGCTTCCAACTGGCGGTGCGCAGGCACAGACCGGAAGGAAGATGGATTCGGCGCCCGCGGCAGCAGCGGCGGCAGCCGCACCCGCGGCTCCCGAGCCGGTGTCTGTTGCCGGCGCGAAGATCTCGCCCAAGGCCCGGCGGCTCGCACGCGAGCACGGCGTCGACATCACCAGGCTGAAGGGGTCCGGCCCGGGCGGTGAGATTCTCGCGGACGATATCCTCAAAGCCGCGCAGGCGGCGAGCGGTCCGGCACCGGTTCCGTCAGCGCCGGCGGCAAGTCCGGCTAAAGCCGGACACTACGAGGCACCCGTTGCTGCTCGCCCGACGACGCCACCGCCACCGGCAGCCGCTGGTCCAGCCGATGCCGTCAGCTCGATCGGCCGCATCATGGCGGAACGAACGGCGCAGAGCTGGACAACCGTTCCGCACTTCTTCGTGGCCCGCGACATCGATGCGACGGCCCTCAATGCCACGCGCGAGGGTCTGATCCCGGTGATTGAGAAGTCGCACGGCGTGAAGATCACGCTGACCGACTTGATGGTCGCGGGTGTTGCACGCGCGCTGAAGCAGTTCCCGCGCATGAACGGCAGCTGGGTCAACAACGCCGTCTCACTCAACGCGGACGTCAACGTGGCGCTGGCAATGGCCGTCGAGAACGCGGTCGTGACAGCCGTGATCCGCAATGCGGACAAGCTGCCGCTCGGTGCGATCGCGAAACAGCGCAAGGAACTGTCCGAACGTGCGAAGGCCAACAAGCTTCAGCCGGCCGATATCTCGGGCGCGACGTTCACGATCAGCAACCTCGGCATGTTCGGCGTGGACGCGTTCACCGCGATCATCGTACCGCCCCAGGCGGGGATTCTCGCGGTTGGTGCGGCGTCCGATCGAGTCGTGGCTGTCAACGGGATGATTGCGATTCGTCCGATGATGACGCTCACGCTGTCGTCGGATCACCGCATCATCGACGGTGCCCGTGCTGCGCAGTTCATGCAGGAAGTCGTGGGTACGCTGTCGGACCCGGGCAAGTGGCTCGCGTGAGATAGCCAAGAAGTTCAATTTTCTCGGTTCTCTGTGCTCGGTTCGGGTTCAGGTTCGGGTTCAGGTTCGCAGCCGCCGAACGTGAACGACGCCTTATGAATCTCGGACTCAAAGGACGCAACGCGGTTGTCACCGGTGCCAGCAAGGGCATCGGCAAGGCGATCGCGCGTGGTCTCGCCGACGAAGGGGTCAACCTCGTACTCCTCGCGCGCGGCGTGGAGGAACTCGAGAAGTCGGCCGCTGAGATCTGCCAGGCGACCGGCGTTCGCGTCGTCACCGTCCCGACCGACATGCGTGAGACGGCCGCGGTCAAAGCCGCCGCGGAACGCGCCGCCGCCGAATTCAAGTCCGTTCACATCCTCGTCAACAACGCCGGTGGACCGATCAAGCGCCAGGAACGGCAGATCACCTGGCCGGACACCGACTGGATGGACGACGTGAACATCAAGACGATGGGGATGCTGCGGATGATCCAGGCATTGCTGCCCGTGATGCCCACCGATGGCACGGGTCGGATCATCAACATCAGCGGCATCGCCGGCTCGAGCGTCCTGTCGTCGGCGTTGACGCATGGGCTGAACAACTCGGCCATGAATCATGTGACGACTTACCTGGCGCAGGATCTCTCGGCTTCGCGTATCACGGTCAATTCGGTGATTCCCGGGTTGATCGCGACCGAGTGGCGCCAGGGTTGGGCCGAGAACATGGGTCGCCAGCGCGGCCAGACCACACAGCAGTTCCTTGACGACACCTGTCGCGACTGGGGTATCCCGTCACGGCGGTGGGGCACAATGGACGAAGTCGCCGACGTCGTCACGTTTCTCGCATCGGACCGCGCCAGCTACGTCAATGGCGCGCGCATCACCGTCGACGGCGGCTACACGATCAACACACGAAATTCGTAATGGGGTCGGGAGTCATTTGATCAGGACATTCGACGACCTTCGATAGGCAGGCTTGTTTTGGCAACGACATCCCCCACAGTTTCCACCGGCATCACGCTCAGCGATCCCAAGTTGTTCCGGCAGTCGTGTTACGTCGACGGCGCATGGATCAAGGCGCAGCCGGGCGGCACCATCGCGGTGGACAACCCGGCGACCGGCGAAGTGATCGGCACTGTCCCAAGGCTCGGCGCGGCCGAGACGCGCGCGGCCATCGAGGCTGCCGATCGCGCGCTTCCCGCATGGCGGAAGAAGACCGCGAAGGAACGCGCTGCCGCCGTCAGGAAATGGTACGAGCTGATGCTGCAGCATCAGGACGATCTCGCTCGCCTGATGACGACCGAGCAGGGCAAGGTGCTCGCCGAGTCGAAGGGGGAGGTCGTCTACGCCGCGTCGTTCCTCGAGTGGTTCGCGGAAGAGGCCAAGCGTGTCTACGGCGACACTATTCCCGGCCAGCAGGCCGACCAGCGGATCCTCGTCATCAAGCAGCCGATCGGCGTCGTTGCGTGCATCACGCCGTGGAACTTCCCGCTGGCGATGATCACGCGCAAGGCCGGCCCCGCTATCGCCGCTGGATGCACCGTGGTCCTCAAGCCCGCGTCCCAGACGCCCTTCTCGGCGCTCGCGCTCGCCGAACTCGCCGAGCGTGCCGGCATCCCGAAGGGCGTGTTCAACGTCATCACCGGTTCGGCCGGCGAGATCGGTAGTGAGCTCACGGCGAATCCGATCGTGAAGAAGGTCTCGTTCACCGGTTCCACTGAAGTCGGCAAGATGTTGATGGCGCAGTGCGCGCAGACGGTGAAGAAGTTGTCGCTCGAACTCGGGGGCAACGCACCATTCATCGTGTTCGACGATGCCGATCTGGACGCGGCCGTGGAAGGTGCGATTGCTTCAAAGTACCGGAACACCGGGCAGACCTGTGTGTCTGTGAACCGGATCTACGTGCAGGACGGCGTCTACGACGCATTCGCGAGCAAGCTGTCCGAGGCGGTCAAGAAGCTGAAGCCGGCACCTGGTCTCGAGGCTGGGGCGACGCTGGGTCCGCTCATCGACGACAAGGCAGTCGCAAAGGTCGAGGAGCACATCACCGACGCCGTCACCAAGGGCGCGAAAGTCGTGCTGGGGGGCAAGCGCCACGCACTGGGCGGCCGCTTCTTCGAACCAACTGTGATTGTGAACGTGACGCCCGCCATGATGGTGGCAAAAGAAGAGACGTTCGGTCCGGTCGCTCCGCTCTTCCGGTTCAAGACGGAAGACGAAGCCGTTGCGATGGCCAACGACACCGAGTTCGGGCTGGCCGCGTACTTCTACGGCCGCGACATCGGACGCGTGTGGCGCGTGGCCGAAGCGCTCGAGTCCGGAATGGTCGGGATCAATACCGGCCTCATCTCGACCGAAGTCGCGCCGTTTGGCGGCGTGAAGGAATCCGGCCTCGGCCGCGAAGGATCCAAGTACGGAATCGAGGAGTATCTCGAGATCAAGTACCTCTGCCTCGGCGGGATCTGAAGAACGAAGAACGAAGAACGAAGAACGAAGAACTCGTCCTCGTCATTTTGGGACGCAAGGTCAGGTCGCCGGCGTCCCGTCGCTTTACAGTCGTCCTGAGCAGGACACATGAGCGCACGCCTTGACGCTGAACGGCTCTCCGCCGTAGTGCGGGACTCGCTGGACGACAAAGGTGACAGCAACACGCTCGCGCGGCGGGCCTATTCCAGCCGGACGCAGTTCTTCCGGGTCTTCCGCGCGGTCATCGATGAAACACCCGCAGCGATGCGGCGGCGGTTGCTGCTGGAGCGGGCGGCCTGGCAGCTTGGGCGGACGCGTCATTCGGTGACGCACATCGCTCTCGACGCCGGCTATGGATCGCTCGAAGCCTTCACGCGAGCGTTCCGCAAGGCATTCCGCATCTCGCCCAGCCTGTACCGGCGCATGGGAGCCACGCACTTCCATCTTCCCGCGCCCGGGGCGATTCACTTCTGCGCTCCAACGTCCCTGTCCGCCGCAGCTTCAGCGAAGGTGGACCGCTCGGAGGGTGACGACATGGATCTGTATGACATGTTTGCGGGTGCCGAATCGTTTCACGTCAGGAAACTGCTGGAGCATGCGCGCGCGCTCAGGCCCGAGCAACTGGATGCGCCGCTCGGCAATCAGCCACGCGTGTTCCCGTGGGACTCGCCGGCGCAGAGCCTGCGCGATCTGCTACGGAGACTCGTTCAGACCAAGGAGATCTGGACAGCTGCGCTGAACGGCGGCTCACTGCCGGATCTCAACGCGGAAGCGCCGGAGCAGGGCACGCCGGATGCGTTGCTCGCACGGCTCGAGAGAGCGGACGCCGAGTTCAGCCGGATACTCGGGGATGTACGGAAGCGCAACGCCTGGGGCGACACCTTTGTCGACGCGCTCTGCGAGCCACCGGAGACGTTCTCGTTCGGCGGCATGTTCGCGCACGTGATCACCTTCAACACCTACCAGCGCCTGCTCGCGCTCGATGCGTTGCGGCGCATGGGTGTGAAGGTCGAGGGCTTCGGCTGTCCGACTGAGTACGAAGCGAGTCTTGCTGCGGTGAAGTGAACGGCGTGGGGCGGGTCTTCGGACCCGCCCTGATGCGCGGCGTACTCGACGGCGGGTCTGAAGACCGGCGGCTACGAGCGGGCCGTCGCGACCGTCTGACCGCGACTCAGCACCATCCAGGTCGCAACACCGACGACCGGGCATAGCGCCACAAGCCAGAATGCTTCCGCCCACTGCTGCGCGCCGAAGAAGCGCCCGATGAACGGGGCGAGTCCGGCGTTCACCAGCGACCACGAGCCCGACGCGATGCCTGACATCATCGCCGCCTGCTCGCGCGGGAACGCATACGAGCCGACCTTCAGCGCCAGCATCTGGAAGCCGCCGCCGATGAAGCACGCCCACGACATCAGGGCGATGGCCGCTGGCACCGATGCCAGGTACGGTGTGAAGCCGAAGGCGAGCGCAGCGATCGCCAGGAGCACGAACATGCCGACCGGGCGCTTGTTGTCCGCCGCGAATCGATCCGCCGCCCAGCCGCCGACGAAGTAGCCCACGCCCCACGCCGCCGGCGGGATCCAGAAGATGCTGCCCAGCTGACCCTGAGACAGCCCGAGACCGGAGGTCAGGTACAGCGGAAACAGGTTGAGGATTGGACCCGGTGCAATCGCAGGCAGGGCGTAGCTGAACACGAGTGCCCAGAACCGCAGCTCGAACGGGTTGGGCCATTCGAGCTTCGACGACCGCCGCTCCGACGCCGGCAAATACGGTGGCCGCGCGATCACCACCCAGAGGAGTAGCCACCCCGCGCCGAGCAGGCCGGTGACGATGAATGCCGCGCGCCAGCCGTACGCGACGGAGATGGGCACCATCATCAGAGGCGTGACGATGGCGCCGATCGTGCCGCCGCTGAAGGACGTGGCGATACCACGCGCGCGCAGGTTGGCGGGCAGCGACTCGACCGCCGTTCGCAGCCCGCCCGGGAACGTCGCGCCCTCGCCGATGCCCAGCAGCGCGCGGGCGATCGCGAACCCGAGGAAGCCGCTCATCGCGGCGTGCGACGCGCTGGCTGCCGTCCACAGCGCGACGGCGAGCAGCATACCGACGCGCAGCCCCACGCGATCGATGATCGAGCCCCACAGCGGGTTGCCGAAGGTGTAGGCGAGGAAGAAGTAGAAGACGACGTCCCCCAGCTGCGCCGGCGTCATCCCGGTGTCTTTGAGGATCGTCGGCGCCAGCACACCAAGCACGCCGCGGTCCACGAACGAGAGCCACGAGCAGAGCGCCATGCCGATGCAAGGCACCCACATCTGCCAACCGGCAGCCTGCCCCGTCGCTCCACCCGTACGAACCGTCGTCGGTGTACTCATCGTGACCTGCTATGCCTCTAGTGCCTGACCGCTGCGGTCGGGGAGCGTGAAGATCAGAAGCGCCGCGAGAACGAAGAACGCCGACGTGATGCTGAGGGCGACTCCGATGCCGATGCCGAACGTCGTGGCGAGCGCTCCGATGGTGTACGGCGCAATGGCACCCGCCATGCGTCCGATGTTGTAGCTCGTGCCCTGCCCGGTGGCGCGAACTGCGGCAGGATACAACTCTGCGACGAAGCCGCCGAACATGCTGAAGTAACCGTAGCCGAAGTACCCGACCAGGGGACCCAGCACCAGCAGCATCGTCGCGTTGCCGGCCATCTGGCCGTAGATAGGAACGACGATGGCCGCGGCGAGCATGTAGAGGACGAACGCCTGACGGCGCCCGATGAGGTCGGCGATGAAGCCAAACGTCAGATACCCGATATAGGCACCGATCTGAACGGGAACGAGCCACCACAGCGAGCTGACGATGCCCATGCCGGCGCCCCCCTGTTCGATGGGCCGTGCCAGGAATGCCGGCAACCAGAAGAACACACCCCAGTTGGCGAACTGCACCGACGCACCGATCAGGATGATGAGGAGCGTTCGGCGAATCAACGTGGGCCCGAAGATCTCGGCGAACGGGTTCTTGCCGCGGGGGGATCGGCGCCTGTGCGTCCACGCCTCGGGCTCCTTGACGTAGCGGCGAATCCAGAGCGTGAAGAACGCCGGTATCACGCCGACGAGGAACAACACACGCCATCCCTCGTTTCCAAAGGCCGGCACCCCGAGAATCAGCGCGCCTGATACTGCCGCCAGCAGGTAACCGAGCGCCCAGCCCGACTGCATGATGCTGATGGCTTTGTTGCGAAGGGCAGCCGGCCACGTTTCGCTGACCAGCACCGCGCCCGAGGCCCACTCACCACCCATGCCGATGCCGAGCAGTGCGCGCCACAACAGAAGCTGGATGACCGTCTGCGAACTGGCCGCACCCAGCGATGCCAGCGAGAAGATCAGAATCGTCGCCATCAGCGCGCGCGTGCGGCCAAAGCGGTCGGCGACGTAGCCGAAGATCGTGCCGCCGACACCTGACATGACGAGCGTGACGGTCCCGAGCATTCCCGCCACGTCGTCGCCGAACCCGAAGTACGCGCGCAGCTGCTGGACCGCCACGGTGTAGAGCATGAAGTCCATGGCGTCGAGCATCCAGCCGAACTTCGCCGCCATCAGGACACGCCACTGCTCTCGCGTGACGGTGCGATACCACGGCACGTCTGTGCCAACGGCGGTCGCAGTCTGCGTTGCGCGAGCCTCCATGAACCCTGAATCCTCCGCACTCAGTAAGCGGTAGCTGACAGGCAGCGGGCAGTTGCCGGTAACCTGAAAGAGCATCCGCAGAAGTCCGTAGACCGTAGCCCGAGCGTCATGATGCGGTCAAGCCACGTAACCCGCTAGAATGTCATGTTCGTCTTCTGTCGACCGGGTCAGCCGGGAAAGGAGTCAGGAATGTCGGTAGCTGTCGGCGCCAAGGCGCCAGATTTCACCCTTCCGAATCAGGATCGAGAGCCCGTCACGCTCAGCGAGCAGTTGAAGAAGGGGCCTGTGGTCCTGGCGTTCATGCCGGCGGCGTTCAGCGGCACCTGCACCATCGAGATGTGCACGTTTCGCGACTCGGCCTCCGAACTGAACAAGGTCAACGCCACCGTGCTTGGCATCACGGTCGACACGTTCTTTTCGCTCAAGGCATGGGGCGATGCGCAAGGCTTGAAGTTTCCACTGCTCAGCGACTTCAACAAGGACGTGATCCGCCAGTACGGCGTCGTCAACCCCGACATGATCGGGCTGAAGGACATCTCGAAGCGTGCGACCTTCGTGATCGACCGCAGCGGTGTCGTGCGACACGCCGAAGTTCTCGAAGATGCACGTAACGAGCCGAACTACAACCAGGTAAAGCAGGCGCTCGCAAGTCTCTAGGGTCTGCTGCGCGCGTCAACTCCCAACATCCAACTCCCAACTCCCAACGCAGAAGCGGTTTGGGCATTGGAGGTTGGGAGTTGGGCGTTGACAGCGCTCTTAACAATCCTTCGGTCACTGCCCAGAAGCAAGAATTCTCGATACCATCCTTCGTCACCCCGCGTTTACAAATTCTTCGTCGATGCCTGACACCGCTGTTGCGACTGCGGAGCGCACGCTTCCACACAACCTCGAGGCCGAACGTTCGGTTCTCGGCGCGATCCTGGTCCACAACGACGCATTCAATCTCGCGGCGCAAGTCATCGACAGCGGCGACTTCTATCGTGATGCGCATCGCCGGATCTTCGATCGCATGGTCGCCCTCAATGAGCGACACGACGCGATCGATTTCGTCACACTGAAAGAAGAGCTGGCGCGCGCCGGCGAACTGGACGAGGTCGGCGGGCCTGCCTACGTCGCGTCACTCGCCGACGGCGTGCCGCGCGCCACCAACGTCGAGTACTACGCGCGCATCGTCAAAGAGAAATCAACACTACGTAACCTGATCTACGCCGCGAGCAAGATCGTCACCAACGCGTACGAAGCGGATCAGGAATCGGACGTCATCCTCGACGAAGCGGAGAGTGCGATCTTCGCCGTGGCCGACGACCGGCTCAAGGCCGGCTTCGTGTCGATGCGGGATCTGGTCAAGGACAGCTTCCCGAAAATCGAAAAGCTGTTCGAGCAGAAGCGCCTGATCACCGGCGTGCCCACCGGCTTTGTCGACGTCGACGAGATGACGCGCGGCCTCCAGGCAGGCGATCTCATCATCGTGGCCGCCCGGCCGTCGATGGGGAAGACCAGCCTGGTCTTGAACATCGCACAATACGTAGCCGCGCTCGAGGAGCAAGTCGTCGGCTTCTTCAGCCTTGAAATGTCGAAGGAGTCGCTGTTTCTTCGCCTGCTGACATCGGAGGCGCAGATCGACGGTCATCGCCTGATGAGCGGAGCGATCGGGGGCAACGACTACCACCGCATCTCGCACGCCCTCGAGAAGCTGAACTCGATGAAGCTGTTCATCGACGACACGGCGAGCATCGGTGTGCTCGAAATGCGCGCCAAGTCGCGTCGCCTGCAGTCCGAGCACGGGCTCAGCCTGATCGTCATCGACTACATTCAGCTGATGAGCGGTCGCGGACGGTTCGAGAACCGCACGCTGGAACTCGCCTCGATTTCGCGCTCGCTCAAGGGGCTGGCCAAGGAACTGAACGTCCCGATCATCGTCCTGTCGCAGTTGAGTCGCGCCCCGGAATCGCGTTCCGACCACCGCCCGCAGTTGTCCGACCTGCGCGAGTCGGGCGCCCTCGAACAGGACGCCGACGTGGTCGTGCTGATCTATCGAGACGATGTGTACAACCGCGATCCGAACAGCCCAGATGCCGGGACCGCGGAATTGATTCTGGCCAAGCAGCGCAACGGCCCGACCGGCGTCGTGAAGCTGGCGTTCCTCCGCGAGCAGACGCGGTTCGCCAATCTCGCACAAGGTTCGTAGAGCATTGTTGATTGATGATCTTCGATTGATGATTGGTTGTTGATTTGTTGATTTCTGATCGTTGATTTGTTGCTGCTTTCGACCGTCGGGCACGCAAATCAGAAATCTCCAATCGCCAATCAAAAACGAATCAATAATCAAAGATCAGCAAATCAACAATGATTCGAAGCACCGTCGCCCGCGTTGACCTCGATGCACTGAAGAGAAACTTCGTTGCCATCCGGCAGCACCTGTCGAGCGAGGCAGGGCAGGCTCCGCCTGCGGTCATAGGAGTCGTCAAGGCGAACGCCTACGGTCACGGCGCACCGCGCATCGCCCTCGCGCTCGAAGAAGCTGGCGCGACGATGCTGGCGTGCGCGGATATCGAAGAGGGCATCGTCCTGCGGCAGGCGGGGGTCCGAGTGCCGATCCTGGTGTTCGGCGCGCTGAGTGTCAGCGACCTGGATGGCCTCTTCGAGTTCTCGCTGACGCCAACGATCTCCAGTCCGGGCGCCGCGCGGGCGGTGCAGACGGCGGCGGAGCGCCATCGTTCATCGATCGGCTACCACCTGAAGATCGACACCGGCATGAACCGGCTTGGTTTCCGGCACGACAATCTCGGCCGCACACTGCCGGAGCTCCTGGGCAGTCCGAGCCTGAAACTCGAGGGCGTCTACACGCACTTCGCTTCGGCGGACATGCCGGAGAGTCCGCTTTTCCATGACCAGCGACAGCGTTTCGAGGAAGCGTGGCGCGTCGTCCAGGCGCTCGTTTCGGCTTCCAGCGTGCGAACGTCGAAGTCCGGACCGCCTGTGATACGTCATGCCTGTAACAGTGCCGCGCTGTTGCGTGACTCGCGCGTCTGGTTCGACGCCGTTCGGCCTGGCCTTCTGTTGTACGGGATCGTACCGCCGCCGCTCGCGACAACGATTGAGCTGACACCGGTGATGTCGCTGACGAGCCGTGTCGTCGCGGTCAAGGGACTGCGGCCGGGCGAAGGCGTGGGATATGGATGGCGGTATCAGGCGAGCGAGCCGCGAACTGTTGCCGTCGTCCCTGCTGGCTACGCCGACGGCGTGGATACTCGCCTCTGCGGGCGCGGTCATGTGTTGATTCGGGGGCATCGCGTGCCGATCGTCGGCGCCATCTCGATGGACATGCTGACGGTCGACGTCACCAGTCTGCTGGAAGTACGGCCGGGTGACGAAGTCGTGCTGCTCGGGAGCCAGGGCCAGGAAAGCTGGCAGCGGATCGATGCGCGCGAGATGGCGGCGGCGATCGGTACGATACCGTGGGAAATCGTCTGTCGACTCGGCACACGGATTGAACGACAGTACGACTGATCAGATGAAAACACCGAAGGTCGTATTCGTTTGCCAGGAATGCGGCGCGCAGGCGCCGAAGTGGATGGGCCGCTGCACCGAATGCGGCGCATGGAACTCGCTCGTCGAGGAGCGAGCGGCCGAATCGACGACCGCTGCCCCGTCGAACAACCGGTTCTCGCAGTTTTCGACATCCTCTACCGCACGTCTGTACGCAGAAGTTGAAATGTCGCGCGGCGTGCGCCTGTCGACCGGCATCGGCGAGTTCGATCGCGTGCTCGGCGGTGGAGTCGTGCCGGGGTCGCTCATCCTGCTGGGTGGCGAGCCGGGTATTGGGAAGTCGACGCTGCTCCTGCAGGCGGCCGCTCACTTTGCACGCTCCGTTGGTCCCGTGCTGTACGCGTCGGCGGAAGAGTCCGAGCATCAGGTGAAGAGTCGCGGCGATCGACTCGGTGTTGGCGATACGCCGCTGTACCTGCTCTCCGAAACCTGCATCGAGCGGATTCTCGAGGAGGTCGCGCGCCTGTCGCCCGCGCTGGTGGTCGTCGATTCCGTGCAGACGGTGTGGTCGAACAAGTTTCAGTCGGCGCCCGGCAGCATTGGCCAGGTCCGCGAGGCCGCGACCCAGTTCCTCTTCGCGGCCAAGAATCAGAACATTCCGACGGTGCTGGTCGGCCACGTCACGAAGGACGGCAGCCTCGCCGGCCCGAAAGTGCTCGAGCATGTCGTCGATACCGTCCTCTACTTCGAGGGCGAGCGCCATCATTCGCATCGCGTGGTGCGCGCCGTGAAGAACCGTTTCGGCGCAGTCAGCGAGCTCGGTGTGTTCGAGATGACGGGCACTGGGCTTCGTCCCGTTCCGAACCCGTCGCGGCTGTTCCTGTCGGAACGGGCATCGGGGGCCCCTGGTTCGGCGGTGGTCTGCTGTGTCGAAGGCTCGCGGCCCATCCTCGTCGAAGTGCAGGCACTGGTCAGCACGAGCACGTATGGCAACCCTCGGCGCATGGCGATTGGCATCGATCAGAACCGCCTGGCCCTGCTGCTGGCGGTGCTCGAAAAGCGGGCGGGGCTGTCGCTGGCCGGCGATGACGTCTACGTGAACATCGCGGGCGGGATGACCATCGACGAGCCCGCTGCCGACCTGAGCGTGGTGGCCGCGGTCGCGTCGAGCGTCCGTAACCGGCCCCTGTCCGACGCCACGGCCGTCTTCGGCGAAGTCGGGCTGAGCGGCGAGATCAGGGGGATTCCACAGGCTGCACTCCGGGTGAAAGAGGCCGCCCAGATGGGGTTCAGCCGGGTCATTCTCCCCGCCGGCAACGTCGATCCTGCTGATAACCTTCAGGGTGATGGGCGTTGTGAACTGGTCGGGGTGCGAACGGTCGGCGAAGCGCTCGACGAGCTGATCGCTTGATTTTCCCGGCGGGCGGCTCTAAGGTTCACTCATTCTGACGCTTGGATCGTAGCTGACCCTCTGGAGTCCGTTATGGCGTGGTTTGTACTCGCGCGAGTCTTGTTCATTGCGGCCGTCGGTTACTCCGCATTTCAACTCCGGCCGCTCCTCGGTGATCCGTTTCTCAACACCGTCTTTGGTGTCGTGCTCGGGCTCCTCATCGTGGCCTTCGAAGTGCGGCTCAAGAACATCTCCGTCACGCACATGGTGGGCGCGTTGCTTGGCGGAGCCGTGGGTCTGCTTGCGGCAAAGACGATCGGCGCGGCGCTCTACTGGGCCAACCTGAGCGACGGGCGAGTCGTCTTCCTTCACAGCGTCATCCTGCTCGCATTCCCGTACCTCGGTCTCGTCATCGGGGGCCGCAAGGGCGAGTGGCTGGAGCCCGAGAACCTGATCAACCTGTTCCGAAGCGCCGGTCCGCGGAAGCGCTACAAGGTGCTCGATACGAGCGTCATCATCGACGGCCGCATCGCCGATATCTGTGAAACCGGTTTCATGGACGGTACTCTGGTGATTCCGCAGTTCGTGCTCAAGGAGCTTCAGCTCGTCGCTGACTCCTCCGATTCGATGAAGCGCAACCGCGGCCGGCGCGGGCTCGACATCCTGCAGAAGATCCAGAAGATGGCCGGCGTCGACGTCACGATCTCCGACATGGACTTCCCGGACGTGCGTGAGGTCGACCTGAAGCTGATCGAACTGGCGCGTGCGCTGCAGGGCAAGATCGTCACCAACGATTTCAATCTGAACAAGGTCGCCCAGCTGCGCGGCGTCGAGGTGCTCAACATCAACGAGCTGGCGAACTCGCTCAAGCCGGTCGTCCTCCCCGGCGAGATCATGAAGGTCTTCATCCTGAAAGAAGGGAAGGAATACAACCAGGGTGTCGCCTACCTCGATGACGGCACGATGGTCGTTGTCGACAACGCCCGCAAGATGATCGGAAGGACGATCGACGTCGTGGTCACGAGCGTGCTGCAGACGACGGCAGGCAAGATGATCTTCGGCCGCTTCATCGAGTCGGGGACCGTCGCTGCTGCGCCGGCAGGGACTGTGGTATCGACCGAGAGCGACGCCAATCGGCGACCGCGCCCGCAAGTGCCGCCGTCGGCGGCTGCTGCGGGAAAATAGTGATCCCTCCCTATCACTGGTGGCGGACGGTGTTCTTTCTGATCCCGTCCATCGCCGTTTATACGATTGCGCTCGGGACGCTGTCGCTCGCGTCCAGTCTGTTCGAGCGCAACGGTCACTTCGCGCATTGGTGTGCCCGGACGTGGTCGCGGCTCATCCTGTTGACCACGGGTGTACGCGTAGGCGTCACCGGACTCGATCGTCTCGAGCCGGGGCGGACCTATGTGTTCGTCTCCAACCACCAGAGCATCTACGACATTCCGATCCTGTTCTGGTCGCTGCCGTACCAACTGCGGATCATCGCCAAGGAATCGCTCGGCGGCATCCCGTTCCTGGGGTGGCACCTGCGTCGCACCGGACACATGCTCGTCGATCGTCGTCATCCCGATCGCTCGAGGATTTTCGGATGGGCCTCGCGCCTGACATCGAACGGCCTTTCGCTGATCGTCTTCCCTGAGGGAACGCGCAGCCGTGACGGGCGTGTGGGCCGCTTCAAGGGCGGTGGTTTCCTGCTGGCGCTGCAGGCCGGCCTTCCGGTCGTGCCGCTGTCCATCATCGGGAGTCGTCACGTGATGTTGAAGGGGCGGCTTGCGACGTATCCCGGCGCCGTGCGGCTGGTCGTGCACGATCCGATCGACACGCGCGAACTGTCCGGGATCGATCCGAAAGAATTCGGCGAACGCGTCCGGCGGGTCATTGCACCCGATGCCGAGTCCGACGTCGACGTGGTGCCGCCGGATGTCGATGCGCTTCACGCTCGCGCCTGAACTGGCGGCGATCGTTCGTCCGGGCGTCCTCTGGCTGGAGGGCGCGACGGTTGTCGAGCGCGACGCGCGCCTGAATGCACCGCTGGCCGCCGCCGAGGCCGCCGTGCGCACGAATCCTCCGGCGGAGATCGCCGCCGTGCGAACGATGTACAAGCGTGTCGGCCTCGATCCCACGAAGACGCGGCCGTCCTCGGAAGCGCTGCTGCGCCGGGTG
Source organism: Vicinamibacteria bacterium (assembly GCA_025924295.1). Taxonomy (GTDB): domain Bacteria; phylum Acidobacteriota; class Vicinamibacteria; order Vicinamibacterales; family UBA2999; genus Gp6-AA40. The sequence goes on along the minus strand of JAICEG010000021.1, from coordinate 3,178 downwards.
CGTCGTGGCGATGCGCTCCCGCGCATCAACTCGATGGTCGATGTCTGCAACTGGTGCTCACTCGAATTCCAGTTGCCGTACGGCCTCTACGATGCGTCGCGAATCGATGGAGACGTCGACCTCAGGATGGGACGCGAAGGAGAGTCGTATCCAGGCATCCGCAAGGATGACGTTCACGTCGGCGGTCGAATCACCCTCGCCGATCACGTGGGCCCGTTCGGTAATCCCACGTCGGATTCCGCGCGAACGATGGTGACGACCGAAACGGTGCGTGCGCTGCTCGTCGTGTTCGCGCCGCGTGATGTCGATACGCGTCGTATGACGGCGGTTCTCGACATGACGTCGGCCAGGATGACCGAATTCACGGGATGCCGCGAGCGCGCGAGAGAGGTTGCCTAGTCCCGCCGTGTGAAGCCGGGCACTACGACAGCCACTGAATGCCCACGAAGATCAGCCAGCCGATGAACACGACGGCGGCCGCGCGCAGCGTGCTGACGTAGTCGAGCGCCTGGCGTACCGCAACGATGGTCGCCGCGAGGAGCCAGAATGCGACTGCGGTGCCGACGATGATGTCGAGCGCCGGAAGGAAGGCAAAGAAAGCAAACAGGTTGGGCGCGTAGGCGTACCCGATCACCCTGAGCAGTTCGCCCATGTTGGTGCGTGTCTGCGGTTCGGGCAGGAGCTTGGCTCCGATGACCCAGGTGACCGCCGCCCACATGACCCATCCGATCAGGCCGCCCAGCGTTTCGCGCAGCAAGCCGGCGAACCCCAGTCGCACACCGGCGCCCAGCCCGGCCGCCAGGCTGCCCGCCACCACGACCAGGAGCGCCTGTGCAGTGGCGGTCGTGTCCGCTTCGATATCCTCGAAGGTGCGGGAGTCGAGGATGAGGACGCCTTTCACGCGCTGGACGAACGTCATTGTGCCCAGTCTACTTCGCTCTCAGTGGCAGGCAGCGCGACAACGACTTAGAATCAAGGGATCCTGAGTTCATCTTCCGTGCATGTATCAGCTGTGATCGCGGCCGGCGGCCGTGGCCTGCGCTTTGGCGCCGCACAACCGAAGCAGTTCCTGTCGCTCGGGGGACGATCGATTCTCGAGCGCGCCGTCGACGTCTTTCGCAATTGCGACATCGTCGACGACCTGGTGGTGGCGCTGCCGCACGAGATGGCTGCCGATCCTCCGGCATCGTTGCTCGCGCGTGGCAAGCCGCTCGAGATCGTCGCCGGAGGCGAGCGGCGACAGGACTCGGTGGCGCATGCGTTCGCGCGCGTGAGCGATCGCGCGGACATCGTGGTGATTCATGACGCCGCGCGTCCGTTCGTCACCGACGACACGATTCGGCGAACGGTTGCGGCCGCGGCCGAGACTGGTGCGGCCATCGCCGCCATAGCCGCGCGGGATACCGTCAAGCGCGCCGGTGCGAACCGCATCGTGAGCGCGACGTTGCCGCGTGAAGAGATCTACCTGGCACAGACGCCACAGGCGTTTCGCACCTCGGTGCTCAGGGAGGCGCTGGCGCTTGGTGTTGATGCGACCGATGAGGCGATGCTGGCCGAGCGGGCGGGGCACGTCGTGCAGATCGTCGAAGGCGATCCGCGCAATATGAAGATCACGACGCCGGAGGATCTCGCGACGGCCGAGCGCCTGCTGGGACTGACGGCGCCTGTTGCCCCGGCGTTACGAATCGGCAACGGTTACGATCTCCATCGCCTGGTGGAAGGGCGCCCGCTCGTGCTCGGAGGAGTCACGATCCCGTTCGACAAAGGACTGCTGGGGCATTCCGATGCCGATGTGATTTGCCACGCGGTGACCGACGCGATCCTCGGCGCAGCCGGTGCAGGCGACATCGGCCGTCACTTCCCCGATCACGATCCCGCGTGGAAAGGGGCCAACAGCCTCGATCTGCTGCGGCGGGCGATGGCTGTCGTGAAGAGCACGGGTTTGAGCATCGTGAACGTGGACGTGGTCGTCATCGCGCAGAAGCCGAAGCTCGTGCCCTACATCGACGCCATTCGCACCAACCTCGCCGCGGTGCTCGAGTGCGAGGCGTCGCAAATCAGTGTGAAAGGGAAGACCAACGAGGGTGTGGATTCGATGGGCGCAGGCGAGTCGATTGCGGTACACGCCGTGGCGTTGCTGGTACGGTCATGAGGCTGCGATTTGCTCCGAGCCCAACCGGGCAGCTTCACGTGGGCAACGCGCGCACGGCACTCTTCAACTGGTTACTGGCGCGTGGGCAGGGAGGCACCTTCATCCTCCGCATCGAGGACACTGACGTCGAGCGCTCGACCCGCGAGTCCGAGTTGGCCATGCTCGACGATCTGCGCTGGCTTGGGCTCGAGTGGAACGAGGGCGTCGAGGCCGGCGGCGACTACGGCCCTTATCGTCAGACTGAGCGGTTACATATCTATCGGGCGCACGCCGTCGAGTTGATGGCGAAAGGGCACGCGTATCACTGCTTTTGCTCCCCGCAGCAGCTCGAGGACGATCGGCAGGCCGCGCTGCGCGAGGGGCGGCCGCCGCAGTATGTCGGCCGCTGCCGTGAGATTCCGCGCGCCGACGCGCGTCGCCGGGTCGAGAACGGTGAACCAGCCGCGATCAGGTTTCGCGTTCCCGATCGAAGCCCTGGCCAGGAGATCAGCTTCGATGACCTCGTTCGCGGGCAGGTGCGCTTCGGGACAGAAGTCATCGGCGACCCGGTTATCGTGCGTGCCGGAGGGGTCCCGGCCTACAACTTCGCGGTCGTCATCGACGATGCGTTGATGGGGATCACCCATGTCGTTCGTGGTGAAGATCACATCTCGAACACGCCGCGTCAGTTATTGATCTACCAGGCGTTCGGCTGGCAGCCGCCGGTGTTTGCGCACGTATCGCTCGTCCTCGGGCCGGACCACGCGCCGCTGTCGAAGCGGCATGGTGCGACGTCAGTGAAGGAGTTCCGCGATCGCGGCTACCTGCCCGAGGCGCTCACGAACTACCTCGCGCTGATTGGCTGGTCACCAGGCGAAGGTGAGGAGTTACTACCGATCGAAGAGCTGGCGCGTCGCTCTCAAATCGAGAGCGTCGGCCACAGCGCCGGCGTCTTCGACGTGGACAAACTGGCATGGGTCAACCGTCACTACCTCAAGGCGGCTGCACCCGAGCGTCTCGCGCGATTGTCGATTCCTTATCTTCGTG
>JAICEG010000020.1 GCA_025924295.1 Vicinamibacteria bacterium | reverse complement strand
GGAGGCACGGAAAACGTGCGAGGGCTCACCGGCAACCGGGGCAATCAGATCACGGTGCACTACCGCCAGAACCCGATCACGTCATCGAAGACGGCCGTGAGAATCGAGCTCCAGTGATAGGCAGTGACGTGCTCAGCGTTCCCGCGCGGCTTCCGCGCGGGATGCTGCCGGCGCGTGCTGCCCGCGAAGGCATCTCGTCGACTCCTCGACAATTTCCATCCTCTACAACCGCAGTCAAAGAAGCGAATATCGGAGAGATGTGACATGCAGCAGACTCACCGGCACACTCTGCCGATTGACTCGGCACTCGAGCTCCGGCGCGAACTCGTCGCGCATCTCCGCGAGAACCGAACGGTGCTGCGCGAGGAGTGGGTCCGGCGCATCACCGAAGCGCAGTTGCTGAGGGCGATGACGAAAGAGGAGATCTTCGCCGAGGCCACGTCGGTGTACGACAACTACGTCGAGGCGCTCGAGACCGACACGCTCGAAGCACTCCAGGCGTATGCGCGCAGCCTGTCAGAACGCATCATCCCGCGCGGCGTCGAAACCGATGAAGTTGTCGGCATCGTGCTGCTGCTGCGCGACGTGCTGGCCCGATCGCTGTTCGGCAAGTATCAGAACAACCCCAGCAAGCTGAATCGAGTGCTGGACGCGTATGAACCGGCGGCCAATCGCATCGCCAACACCGTCGCGGTCGGATTCGTCCAGGAACGGGAACGCGTCATCAGCCAGCAGCAGGAGGCGATCCGGGAGCTGTCGACGCCGGTGCTGCAGGTGCGGGAGCGACTCCTGATCCTGCCGATCATCGGCGTCGTCGATCCGCATCGCGCCAGGCAGCTCACCGAGCAGCTGCTCAGGGGCATTCGAACCAACCGCGCCCGCGTCGTCGTCATCGACATCACCGGCGTGGCGGCCATGGATGCCGCTGTGGCCAATCACCTGGTGCAGACCGTCGAAGCCTCGCGCCTGCTCGGTGCCGACGTGATCGTCACCGGCCTGTCTCCGGAGATCGCGCAAACGCTCGTCAACATCGGCGTCGATCTCGGCAAGATGAAAACGATGGGCGACCTGCAGGGCGGGATCGAGGTGGCGGAACAGTCGCTCGGATACAAGGTCGTGCCCACTACGCAGACAGAGGCGATGGCCTAGCCAGCGCCGTGTGCCGAAGGTGGTGCTTCGATGATGGTGCCAATCCTCAAGCAGGGTCACTTCCTGATCGCCACCATCATGGCGGCGCTGTCGGACGAGGACATGCGTCAGTTCCGGGAAGCCCTGCTCGATCGCGTCGTCAGCAGCCGTGCGACCGCCGTCATCATCGACGTCATGGCGATGGACGTCCTCGATTCGTTTGCAACACGAACGCTGCGCGAGATCGCGTACATGACCAGGCTGCGGGGAGCGCGGACGGTACTCGTCGGCGTGCAGCCCGAGGTCGCGCTCACGATGGTACAGCTCGGCCTTCACCTGGAAGGCGTTGCCACGGCGCTGGACTTGGAAGAGGGACTGGCCTACCTCGACCGCGTGAATCGGCGAGGTTGAGTTTGGCGCGTTTCCTGCTGGGGAGACGCGCGTGGTGAATGCGATGGCCCCTCCGTGTCAGGTCCGCGTGCCCATTGGATCCGACGGCGACATCATCGTGGCACGACAGAAAGGGCGGGCGCTCGCTGCCGAGCTCGGCTTCTCCTCTACCGACGTCGTGAGAATCGCAACCGCGATCTCCGAGCTTGCCAGGAACGTGCTGACCTACGCGGCATGCGGGGAGATACGGCTCCAACCACTGAACTGCCGCAACCGGTGCGGCATCGTCATCGTCGCAAGCGATCACGGGCCAGGGATCGCTGACATCGAACAAGCGATGCAGGACGCCTACTCCACGTCGGGCGGCCTGGGACTGGGGCTGCCTGGCGTGCGCCGGCTGATGGACGAATTCACGATTGAATCGACGGTCGGCAAGGGCACGACGGTCTCGGCAACGAAATGGTGTCGGCCGTGACTGATGTCGAGTGGGCGGCGGCCCGCGCAGTCGCGCATGGCCATCATGACTCCGGTGATGAGTACTGCGTCCGCCCCTTCGAGCACCGCATGCTGATCGCCGTGATCGATGGTCTCGGACATGGTACGGCCGCAGCCGACGTGGCAAGGCAGGGTGTCAGGTTATTGGAGCAGGCGCGGACGTCCGATGTGGTGCAGTTGGTTCACGAGTGTCACGACGGTCTCCGTGGCAGCCGCGGCCTCGTGATGAGCCTGGCGATGTTCGATGGTCCCGCGAGCACCATGACGTGGGTCGGCGTCGGCAATGTCTCTGGAACGCTCTGGCGTGCACACTCGCCGGATCGCCAGACGCTGCTCCTGCGACGTGGACTGGTCGGCGACGCACTGCCTCGCCTCGAAGTGTCCGTTGTGCCGGTGTCGGAGGGCGATACATTGGTGTTCACCACCGATGGCGTGGTCGAGAACATCGACGATCGCATGATGCAGGGTTCGTCGGTGCAAATCATCGCCGATCGGATCCTGGCGCACGGCAACAAGGGCCACGACGACGCGCTGGCGCTGGTCGCGCGATACAAGGGTGGCGCGCGATGACGAACACGCCTCGGATCTCGACGCCGCTGGATCGCGCGACGCTGAGGACAGCGTATGCCGCGGCGCTCGAGGCCTATCTGATTCGCCCGGAGGAGATCACGCTCAGCGGCGCGTACGAGCTGGGACGGCAGGCACTGCATGACGGTCTCGGCCCGCTCGAACTGGTATCGCTCCATGAGTCGGCGGTCGAGCGACTGGCAGGTTTCCTTCGCGAGCCGGACCATCCGATCATCACGCGCGCGAACACATTCCTGATGGAGTCACTGTCTCCGTTCGAGATGACCTATCGCCGCTTCCTCGAATCGAACGTCGCGCTGCGCAGCCTCAACGAAGCGCTCGAAAGTCAGTCGCGGCATACGGCGCGCCAGATTCACGATGGCGCGGGACAGATCCTGTTCAGCCTGCAACTTGCACTGGCCGAGGTCATGGCCAGATTGCCGCATCAATGGAAACCGGAGATCGAGAAGGCCATGCAGCTTGCCGATCACCTCGATCAGCAACTGCGCGGTCTCTCGCGCGATCTCCATCCCGTTGCGCTCGACGATCTCGGGCTCAACGCCGCGGTCCGTCACCTGCTGGACGGCGTCGCCACTCGCACAGGACTGAAGGTGGCCTTTCATTCGTCAGTGCCGGACGACCTCCCTCCTCAGATCACGACCTGCCTCTACCGGGTGATCCATGAGGGCGTGACCAACGTCGTTCGACACGCACACGCCACGAAACTACAGGTATCCATGGAAAGAGGTCAGGAGGGCGTCCTGTCTACCATCACAGACAACGGTATCGGGATGGCAGACGAAGCCACACAACCCCACGGCCTTGGCCTGCGCGGAATGCGCGACCGGCTCAAGGGCCTGCACGGAGAACTCGAGTTGCAGTCGAGCAGTGGAGCAGGAACGCAGCTGATCATCTCCATCCCGTTCGCGTTCAGGGAAAACGCCAATGGGAATTAGAGTCCTGATTGCCGAAGACCACGTGATGGTCCGGCAGGGTCTGCGCGCCCTGCTCGATCGCGAAGGCTTCGAGGTCGTGGGCGAAGCATCGAACGGGTACGAGGCCGTGCAGTCGACTACGGCGGTCAATCCGGATGTCGTCGTGATGGACGTCAGTATGCCGGTCATGAACGGAGTCGATGCCGCGCAGGAGCTTTCACAGCGCTCGGTCAAGGCCAAGGCCGTGCTCCTCACGCGGCATGACGATGACCAGTACGTCCTGGCCGCCCTCCGTGCCGGCGCGCGCGGCTACGTCCTGAAGTCGCAGGCGGCGACCGACCTGGCGCATGCGATCCGGCAGGTCTTTCGCGGCAACCTGTACCTGAGCCCTGGCGTCTCGAAGGTCGTCGTCGAGGCGTTCCTTTCGAAGGCGGATCTCCCGGGCGATCGGCTGACGGCGCGCGAGCGTGAAGTCCTGAAGTTGATTGGCGAGGAGAAGACGACGAAGGAGCTCGCCGCGGTGCTGAACATCAGTGTCAAGACGGCTGAATCACATCGCACGCGGCTGATGCAGAAGCTCGATATCCACACGACGGCCGGACTCGTGCGCTATGCAATTCGCGTGGGACTGGTCGAGCCCTGATTCGACGGAATGGTGAGTCGGGTCCTGTTCTTCGGACCCGCCGTAACACGATCACTCGTAACGTAACGCGATCAACGGGTTGACGGTGCTCGCCCGTCTTGCCGGCAACCACACCGCCACGGCCGAAACGATCGTCAGGAGCACCGGCATTACGATGAAGACGGCTGGATCGCGCGCCTGGACGCCGAACAGAAAGCTCGCCATCAATCGCGTCAACCCGAACGCGGCGATCAGACCGACCACCACACCGATAATCGCCAGCCGCATGCCCTGGACGATCACCATTTTGCGCACCTGGCCTGCCTCGGCCCCGAGTGCCATTCGAATGCCGATCTCCCGCGTGCGCTGCGCAACCGAGTACGCCATCAGCCCGTAGATGCCGATGGCAGCCAGGGCGAGTGCCGAGGCGCCAAAGACCGACATCAGCACGACGTTGAACCGCTGACGGGAGATGGATCGCGAGACGACATCCTCCATGGACCGTACCTGCGAAACCGGCAATCCGCTCGCCTGCCGCAGCTGTTCCTGGACGGCGGTGCTGAAACCATAGGGTTCGCCGCGTGTTCGAACCACCCATGCGACCGGCGTGATGCGCACGTTGAGCGCGTTCAGCGCATCAGGCACTTGCCCATTCGGCACGTACATATGTGGCTGCGGGTCGTTGTTCAAGCCTCCGTCGCGCACGTCGGAGGCGATGCCAATGATCTGGCGCTCGCGCTCCTGGGACAGCTCCTTCATGACACCGCCGCCAATCATGAGGCGATCGTTCAGCGGATCGCCCTCCTTCCAGAACTGACGGGCCATCGCTTCGTTGATGATGACGACCGCCGGCGCCAGGCTGTCGTCGCGATCGGTGAACGCCCGCCCTCGCTTGATCGGGATCTTGAAGACGTCGAAATAGCCGGACGACACCGTGAGCCACGCTCCCCCGCCGTGAAACGGCGCCTTGTCGGGAAGCGGGCGGCCCAGGATCCTGAACGGCAGTCCATACCCGCCTTCGAGCGGCACGCAGCAGGTCGCGGCGGCACGCTCGACACCCGGGAGCGCCTGCAGACGCTCGACACCGTCGCGCAGAAGCTGATCGACACCAGCGGTCTCGAGGTATTTCGGTCCCGTCAGTGACATGCGCATGGTGAGCACGCTGCCCGGATCGAACCCAGGATTCACGTTACGCAGCGCCACGAGCGTTCGAATCAGGAGCGCAGAGCCGACCAGCAGGAGCAACGCGAGCGCAACCTCGACGACCACGAGGATCGATCGCGCCTTGTTGTGACGGAAGACGGCGCCTGATTGAGCCGTGCTGTCCTTGAGCGACACGTTCAGGTCGGTCCGGGAGCTTTGCAGCGCCGGCATGATGCCAAACAGGATTCCCGTTCCAACCGACACCGCAGCCGTGAAGGCCACCACGCGCCAGTCGATGCCGACGAGGGCTCCCCCTTCACCAATCCTTGGCAGTCCGGCGGTGTTGATCGAGAGCAGCGCTCGAATGCCGAGAACACCGAGGCCGAGACCGATCGCCCCACCGATCACCGACAGCGCCACACTCTCGGTGAGCAGCTGACGGATGATCCGGGAGCGTCCGGCGCCGATGGCCGCACGCAAGGCGACTTCGCGCCGGCGCGCGGTCGCGCGAACCAGCAGAAGGTTGGCGACGTTGGCGCAGGCGATCAGCAGGACGAACGCGACCGCAGCGCTCAGGATCAAGAGTGTTGGACGAGCATTCCTGACGAACACCTGCTGGAGCGGCTCCACGCTGAAGCTGTTGTTGGCCTGCAGCGCCTGCGGGAACTTCGCGCGGTACTCGTCGGCCGAGAGCTTCAGCCTCGCCTGTGCCTGCTCGAGCGTGATGTCCGGCCTGATACGGGCGGCCGACTGGAAGAAGTGACCCTGATCGACGGTATCGGGATCGAGCTGAAACGGGATGAACAGGTCAGGCGCATCACCAAACTCTGCGATGTCGAACTCGGGACCGATCACACCAATCACGGAATGTGGCTCACCGCTAATCGAGAGCGTCTTGCCGACGATCGCCGGATCAGCCGCGAAGCGTCTCGTCCACAGCCCATGGCTGAGCACCGCGACCTTCTCGCCGCCAGGCCGATCCTCCTCCGGTGAGAACGGACGCCCCAGCACGAAGCGCGCGCCAAAGAGGCGGAAGTAGTCGGCACTGACCTGCCCGGCCCTGAGCTGTTCGGGAAACTGACCTCCCGTGTAGTTGACGACGTTGGTGCGAAACGCCGTCGCATCCTGTATGACCGTCGTCTGCTGGCGCCAGTGGGCGAACTTCGCCGGGGAGGATGCCGGGCCCGACCCCTGCGGAGACGTGTTCATGAACAGGACGACCTTGTCGGGCTCCGGAAAGGGAACAGGTTTGAGGAGGACCGCGCTGACGACCGAGAAAATTGCCGTGTTGGCGCCGATGCCGAGCGCGAGAGCCGCCACGGCAGCCGCGGTAAACGCGCGATTCTGCCGGAACATCCGAAACGCGTGTTTCAGATCCTGGATGAGCAGTTCCACACGGCCTCCCTGCTTCTCGGAAACTCGCGCCTATATAGACACCGTTGGCGAGGTTTTGGTTGGCTGGGTTACTCCGCCCGCAAGGCCACGATTGGGTCGACCTGTGTCGCGCGGCGCGCGGGAATGAACGACGCGAGCAGACACACGCCAATCAGCGACAGCGAGACGATGATGTACGTCAGCGGGTCGAACGGGCTGACGTCGAGCAGAAGTGTGGACAGGCCACGTGCTGCGACGGCCGCGAGGAACGCGCCCCCCACGATACCGATCGAGGTGAGCCGCAACGCACGTCCAAACACGTCGCGCAAGATGGCGCCGCGCGCGGCGCCGAGCGCGATGCGGACGCCGAACTCCTGCGTACGCTGGGTCACACGTCCGGCAACCATCCCGTAGAGCCCGATGGCTGCCAGCAGCACGCCCGCGGCACCGAAGATGCCGGCAAGGGTGGCACCGATTTCAAACGCGAGGAACCCGCCACCCTCGCTCACGAGATGCTGATCCATCGTTCGGACGTCGAACGAGCGGATCGCGGGATCAACCTCCCGGAACACCCGTTGAAGGTCCGTGATGAGGCCCGCCGGATCGCGGCTGCCCCTCACCACCAGAGTGGCCCGTTCTGACGGCGCCTGCGTGAACGGCCTGTACACCATTCCACGAGGCGATTCCCAGATGAACAAGTACTTCCCGTTTTGCGCGACGCCGACGACGTCGACCTGCTGGCCACGATAGACCAACGAACGACCGATGGCGCTCTGGTTCGGCCAGAAGTGACTGGCGAGCGTCTGGTTGACGATCGCGACCTGCCTTCCTGTCTTCACATCGCGATCGTCGAACGCCCGTCCCTCGAGAATCGTGACCCTGCTGGTGCTGAAGTAGTCCGCATCGACGGATGCGGACGCCGCCATGAACGCCTGCTCACCGGTCCGGGGCCGCTGGCCATCCAGCCAGACGGGCCCGCCCTCACTGACGGTGGCGAGCGGTGCCCATTCGGTCCAGGCGGCCTGTTCCACGCCCGGTAGTGCGCGGACCCGATTTCGCGCATTCGTATAGAAATCCATACGCTGCGCGGCGTCGTACCCGTTTTCAGTCGGAATCACCGACGCAACGACGAGATCGTCAGGCTCGAAACCAAGCTCGATCTGACGCGCACGTTCGAGACTGCGGAGGAACAATCCTCCGCTGACCAGGAGCATCAGTGATAGCGCCACCTGAACGACCACAAGTGCGCTGCGAAACATGGCCCGTGGTTCTCCCGCGGTTCCCCGTCCGCCGGTCCTGACGGCGCCGTTGAGATCGGCGCGTATGGCCATGACGGCCGGCGCGAGCCCGGACACGACCCCTGCGATCACCACCAGCAGCAGCCCCACGCCAAGGACGCGTGCATCGAGGCTGAAATCAGGCCGTATCGTCGCGATGGTCGTGATCGACCCGATTCCCGAGGCGACAAGGCTCAACACCTGAACAACCAGAGGAAGCGCGACGATCCAGGCCAGCAACGCGAGCAGGACGCTCTCCGTCAAGAGCTGTCGCACGAGTCGGCCGCGGCCGGCGCCGAGCGCCACGCGCAGAGCCACTTCACGCTCGCGCGCGACCGCCCGCGCCATCAACAGGTTGGTCACGTTGGCGCTGGTGATCAGCAGCAGCAAGGCCGCCAGCCCTGCGAAGGCCATCGCGGCCACTCGAAAGAAGGGGCCGATGTTCGGGTTCGGCCGGGCATGCGTTTCCGGGATGACGACCAAGGAAAAACCCCGGTTGGTCGCCGGATACTCACGTGCCAGCGCCGCCGCCTTCACGTCGAGCGCCGCGCGTGCCTGCGACAGCGACACGCCGGGCTGCAGGCGGCCGAGCACCCACATCTGGTGGCTCTCGCGGCTTTCGAGGATCGAGCTTACGGCGGTGTCGCCAGCCAGGTCATCGTGCATCCACAGCGGCACGTACGCAGACGGTCGGATGAGTGAATGCGCTCCGTCGAAGGTCTGCGGCGTGACACCAATGATCGTGAACGGCCGGCCGTTGAGCAGCACCGCGCGACCGACAATCGATGCATCACCACCGAACCTTGCCCGCCAGTATTCGTGCGTCAGCACGATCACCGCTGCCTCGCCGCGGGCGCGCCCTTCATTCGGCTGTATCAGCCGTCCGATTGCGGGCTGTACACCGAGCAGGGTGAAGTAATTGTCGGTGACCGAGTACATCGTGATGCGCTCGGTCGTGTTGTCGACGTTGAGCCCCGCGACGTCGACCTGGTAACCAAGAAGATCGACAAAGCTCGCACGCTCCTGCCGGAAGTCCTGCAAGTCGAGGAACGAGATACCGTGCGGGAGCCCGACATGCCGATCGGGTCCAGTCCCGATCGACACGAGCGCCTCGGGGCGGTCGACCGGCATCGGCCGGAACATGAACGCGTTCAGGATGGCGAAGATCGCGATGACGGCGGTCAGGCCAACAGCCAGCGTCAACACGGCCGCACCGGCAAATACCGGCGCCCGCAGCAGTGCGCGGAACGCGTGATGGGCATCGCGTCTCGCGTCGTCGAGCCACGGCAGTCCACGACGATCGCGATAGTGTTCTTTCATCTGCTCCACTCCACCGAAGTCCCGTCGCGCGGCGAGTCGTGCGTCAGCGTGCGACAAGCCGCGACGTCGATGCTCCGCCTCGAGCAGGTCGAGGTGATGGCGAACTTCTTCATCAAAAGCGGCATCGGTGGCGCGCGATCGGAAACGCAAGCTGAGGCGCCTCAGCGCGGCACGAAGGCTCATGACGAAGATTCCCCGAGCATCCGGCTCATCATCGCCACCGTCTTCGCCCACAGATCCGCTTCGATCGCGAGCTGTTTCCTGCCCGCGCGCGTGATCGAATAGAAGCGCGCGCGCCGGTTGTTCTCGCTCGTCCCCCAGTCGCTCTGGATCCACCCTTTCTGTTCCAGGCGGAGCAGCGCCGGATAGATCGTCCCCTGGTTGAGCGCGAGCATGCCTTCCGCCATCTGCTCGATGCGCCGCGCGATCCCATACCCGTGCTGCGGACCCATCGTGTCCAGCGTTTTCAGAACCATCAGATCAAGCGCACCGTATGGAACTTCAGCGGATGGCGGGCTCATGGCAACTCCCAACTCTTGACAGTTTCCTTCCCTGTAGCCAGTCAACACGAGCAGTTCCCATGCCATGTAGACCATCAACAGGAAGCCGATGGTTGTGGTGAGTTTGAACGCGAATCGTGAGCGTCGCCGCAGGGCGGGTGTCCGGTCGTGGGACGGCCTCGTTCATCAGCGCACGACTGGACGCGGCGGCCAATGCGCAACAACCAGCCACTTCTCCGCGATTCACCAGATATGGCGGCTGGCACGCCGATTGAGAGAGGCCCGCAGCATGCTCGCCTCTTCGCATCCACGGGTTCTCGTCGCGGACGACCAGCAGGACGTCGTCGCGGCATTACGGATGCTCCTGCGCGGGGCCGGGCTCGAAGTCGATCCCGCGACATCGGTCCAGGAGGTTCGTCATCGGCTGGATTCGCAGACCTACGACCTCGTGCTGATGGACCTCAATTACGCGCGCGATACGACCTCGGGGCGTGAAGGCCTCGACCTGCTCACCGAGATCCGCGAGCGCGACCGGCTGCTCCCCGTAATCGTCATGACCGGCTGGGGCAGCATCGATACCGCCGTCGAAGCCATGCGACGTGGCGCGCGCACCTTCGTCCACAAACCGTGGGACAACCACACGCTCACCGAGACGGTGTGCCGCGAGATCGAAGAGGGGCACGCACTGCGGCAATCGGACAAGCTGGCCGCCAACGAGCAGGCCGATGCCCAGGCCATCCAGCGGGCGCTTCTACCCACTGCTCTTCCATCGATGTCGGGGGTGGGCCTGGCCGCGCGATGGGAGCCGGCGCTGGCGTTCGGCGGCGACTGTTACGATGCGCTGCGCCTGACCGAGACGCATCTGGCCATCTCGATCGCCGACGTCTGCGGCAAGGGCCTGCCGGCCGCACTTCTCATGTCGAACCTGCTGGCGTCGCTGCGAGCCTTCGCCGCATCCGAGCGGTCGCCCCGCGACGTGGTCACGAGCGTCAACCGGGCGCTCTGCCGGCAGAAAGATCTGCGCCGGTTCGTCACCTTGTTCTATGCGCTCTACGATTCGACGACCCGAGTGCTGACGTATACAAATGCCGGCCACAATCCGACGCTGGTACTCAGGCGGGACGGAGCGCGCGAATGGCTGGCGATGGGCGGAACGGTGACCGGGATATTCGACGAGGGGAAGTTCGAAGAGGGCCGGGTCACGCTGGCTCCCGGAGATCGCCTCGTGCTCTACACCGACGGCATCACCGAGGCGCGCTCATCCAGCGGTGACGAGTTCGAAGACACGGGACTGCTGCGAACCCTCGAGCGGTGCCGCCACCTTGGTGCCCAGTCGATGGTCGACGCCCTGTTCACCGATGTTGGGGCATTTGCCGGCGGCAGGCTGCAGGACGATGCAACCGCGGTCGTGGCAGCGATCGAATGAGCCGTGCAAAAGCGAACAGGCCGTCCCAGAAGCGGACAGATGATGAGCTTGAGGAACACGCAGACACGGTTCAACCACGCATGGACAAAGTACTTAACTCCGAGCCCATCGTGGCATACGCTTTGACCTTCCGGAACCTGGAACTCTGAACCTGGACCTGAGATCGATGCCTGATATTGCCCGAGACCCCGCAATCCTGAAGCGCAAGAAGCTGCGGCACGCGCTCTATGCCGCCATCGGCGTGCTCGTCGTCATCGGCGTGTCGATCGCGCTTGCGCGCATGGAGCCGGCCGCTCCCACCGTCGAGCGGGCGACGGTCCTGACCGATACTGTAAAACGCGGCTCGATCATCCGCCAGCATCGCGGACTCGGCACGCTCGTGCCGGAAGATACACGCTGGCTCCCCTCGCGAACCGACGGGCGGGTGGACCGTATCGTCCTCCGACCCGGTGCCAAGGTCGAAGCCAACACCGTCATTCTGGAACTCACCAACCCGCAGGTCGAACAGGAAGCGCTCAATGCGCGCCTGGCACTCCACTCCGCGGAAGCGGCGCTCGAAAATCTCCGCGTTCAGCTCCAGAACGATTTGCTGACACAGGAATCACAGACGGCGGCCATCCAGGCGGAGTACGAAACCGCGCGGATGCAGGCCGAGGCCGACGAGGCGTTGGCCAAAGAAGAACTCATTTCAGATATCACCCGGCGACGATCGCAGCTGACGGCCGAAACCTTGAAAAAGCGCTCGGCGTTCGAGGTCCAGCGGCTGGCGTCGGCGAGGGAGTCGCTCGAAGGACGTCTTCGCGTGCAACAGGCCGCCGTCGATCAGGCCAAGGCGGTGTCCAATCTGCAGAACAGCCGCCTCGAATCGCTCAAAGTCACGCCCGGTTTCTCGGGGGTGCTGCAGCTTCTGGCCGTTGAAGTCGGCCAGCAGGTTGGTCCGGGGCAAAACCTCGCGCGGGTGGCCGATCCGAGCCGCTTGAAGGCCGAACTCAAGATTGCTGAAACCCAGGCCAAGGACATCGAGGTCGGCCAGTCGGCCGAGATCGACACCCGGAGCGGCATCATTCCGGGGAAAGTGAGCAGAAAAGATCCAGCGGCAGCGAACGGAACGGTCACGATTGACGTCCAACTGACCGGCGAGCTTCCCCGGGGTGCCGTGCCCGACCTGAGCGTGGACGGGACCGTCCAGCTCGAACGGCTCGACAACATCCTGTATGTGGGACGTCCATCGCTCGGGCAGGACGACAGCACTGTGGGCCTGTTCAAGGTGGTGAACACGTCCGGGGACTCGACCCGGGTTCAGGTTGCCCTGGGCAAGAGCTCGGTGAATGCCATCGAGGTCAAGTCAGGGCTGAACGAAGGCGATACGGTGGTGCTCTCTGATATGTCGGCGTGGGATGCATACGACAGGGTGCGACTGCGTTAACGATTCCAACACGAGAAGGAACATCAATGAGTGAGCCGCTGATTAAGCTGGAAAGCGTCCGCAAGGTCTTCTACACGGACGAGGTCGAAACGCACGCACTCGACAACATCAACATCGAGATCAGCAAGGGCGAGTACGTGTCGATCGCTGGGCCGTCAGGCTGCGGCAAGTCCACATTGCTGTCGATCCTGGGGCTGCTCGATACACCGACCGAGGGGTCGTACGTCCTGAACAGCCGGCCGGCAACCGCCCTGTCGCTGTCGGAGCGTGCTCGCGTCCGTAATCGCGAGGTCGGCTTCATCTTTCAGAGCTTCAACCTGATTGGCGACCTCACCGTGTACGAGAACGTCGAGCTGCCACTCACCTACCGTGGCATGCGCGCGGCCGAACGGAAGCAGCGCGTGACGGCAGCGCTCGAGCGTGTCGGCATGGCGCACCGTGCGAAGCACCTGCCCAGCCAGCTGTCAGGCGGTCAGCAGCAGCGCGTTGCGGTTGCGCGCGCCGTCTGCGGTGAGCCCTCGATCCTGCTGGCGGACGAGCCGACGGGTAACCTCGACTCGAAGAACGGCGAAGCGGTCATGGATTTACTCAAGGAACTGCACTCGAGCGGCGCCACCATCTGCATGGTGACCCACGACGCGCGTTACGCGTCGCACGCCGAGCGCACCATCCATCTCTTCGACGGTCGCGTCGTCGAGGAATCGATGCCGGCGGCAGCTCATTGATGATTGATGATCTTTGATTTCTGATTGGTTGTTGATTGTTGATTCTGCGATTGATGATTCCTCTGCGACGTCGCGAGTGAATCATCAAGTCAATCGACGCTGGTCAATCTCCAATCGTCAGCCAATCCGAAATCAAGGATCAAAGATTCAAACTCCTTTCCTCTCCCAGGGCGCTGGGAGCAGAGTAGCCCGCGGTTTTTCGGCGGGTGTCCGGATACAGTCGATCCGTCCCGCAATCGGACGACGCGAGCCTCGGTACGCCAGAATTCAACGGGGTCTTGCAGGCATGCCCCTTGATATGCGATCTCATTCGCCATGATTCCAGGACTGTTGCAGGACCTGAAACACAGCGTCCGGATGCTTCGCAAGAACCCGGGATTCACCTGCGTGGCGATCGCATCCATCGCCATCGGCGTCGGCGCCAACGCCGCCATGTTCAGCATGGCGGACGCATTGGTGCTGCGCCCCCTTCCGGTCCCACGGCCTGGCGAAGTGATGACGGTCTCCGCGTTGCCACCAGTGCAGGGCCTTCGCAACCCGATGATGTCCTACCGGGACTACGTCGACGTCCGCGAAGGGACTCGCAGTTTCGAGCGCCTCGCTGCCTATCAGCTTCTCGCCGTCAGCTTCGCCACCGCGAAGGATGAACTGGCGCAGCGGAGGGTCGGCGTTGCCTCGAGCGAGAACCTGCTCGACGTGAGCGCAGTGACACCTCGACTCGGACGCTGGTTCCGTACCGACGAGAACGTCGTGGTTGGACGCAGCCCTGTCGTCGTCCTGGCGCACGAGACGTGGACGGAGCAGTTTGGCGCCGACCCGGACATCGTCGATCGCCGGGTGTTCCTGTCGGGTATCGACTTCACGATCATCGGCGTGGCTCCCGAAGGGTTCACGGGACTCGATGCGTACATTCGCCCCGGCTTCTATGTGCCCCTGGCGATGGCGCCCTCGCTCAACACCAGCGCACCGGCCGACGTCCTCGAGCGGCGCGACGCGCGCTTGCTCCGTGTGAAGGGCCGACTGCAACCCGGCGTGACGCTGACGCAGGCTCGTCAGGAAGTCGCCTCGGTTGCGGCCACGCTTGCGAGGCAGTTTCCCGACAGCAATCGCGGCCTCGACTTCACGGTTCAGACCGAGCTGCAGTCGCGTACTTCACAAAGCTCCGACACGATGCTGGTCGCCGTCCTGCTGACGCTGTCTATCGCGGTACTGCTCGTCGCGTGCGCCAACGTCGCCGGCCTGATCGCCAGCCGGGCGCCTGAACGGGCACGCGAGCTCGCGCTCCGTCTCGCCATGGGCGCGCGACGATCGCGCGTCATTCGACAGCTCCTGAGCGAGAGCCTCCTGCTCGCGGCAGGTGGTGCCGTGGCCGGCCTCGGGCTCGCCTACGCCGGCATCGTCGTTCTGCGTCAGATTGAAGTGCCAACCGATTTACCCGCGGCGCTCAGCTTCGAGCTCGATCGACGCGTCCTCGTCGTCGGCCTCGTCGTTGCCATCGCAAGCGCACTGCTCTCCAGCCTGTTGCCAGCCTGGCGCGCCACGCGCGACGACCTCGCCGCCACGCTGAAAGACGCGTCGGGGTCTCGTCCACGCCGCTCACGTCTCTGGACCCGGCACGGCCTCGTATGCGTGCAGGTCGCTCTCTCGCTGGTCCTCGTCACGGTCTCGGTGTGGCTGTATCGAGGCACCAGACTGACGGTCGCCAACGGGGCAGGCTACCGGACCGAGCAGCTCCTGATGGTGAGTCTCGACCCGGCGCTCGCCCGCTATGACGATGCCAGGGCGCGTGAGTTCTTTCGGACGCTCACCGAGAAAACACGCGATGTTCCCGGCGTCGTCTCGATGGCACTGACCTCCGACATACCGCTCGGTACGGACGCCCGCGACATCATCACCGTCGCCCCGGAGGGCTACCTGTTCCCGGCCGGCAGTGACAGCATCACGGTGCAAGGAGCGCGCGTCGATGAAGGGTTCTTCGACACACTCGACGTGCCGGTCGTCAGTGGTCGTCCCTTCGCGTCCACCGACCGCGAGAACACTCCGCATGTCGCTGTCGTAAACACGACGTTCGCGAATCGCTACTGGCCCGGCCAGAGCGCTCTGGGCAAGCGGTTGCGCGTCAGGGACGGCAACGACGCGTGGGTCGAGATCGTTGGCATCACGCCTACCATCTATTACAACTGGGTGGGCGAGGGACCCACGGACTACATCTACTTGCACCGGCTGCAGCGTCCGGCGCCAGCGCCGCGCGCAATACTGCTCGTACATTCACGAACCGATGCGAGCACCGCGGCGACCTCCATGCGCGAGGTCGTCCGCAGCATCGATCCCGCCATGCCGATGTTCGGCGTCCGCACCATGGAGGAGTTCTATCGCACTCGCGCGTTGACCGCGTCGAACGTGATCGTCGGCATCGTGGCCGGCATGGGCGCCATGGGGTTGATGCTCGCCTTGATCGGACTGTATGCGCTGGTCGCTCATGCCGTCGCACAGCGGACCCGCGAGATCGGCATCCGGCTGGCTGTTGGCGCACGTCCGGGCAACGTGCTGATGATGGTGATGCGACACGGCCTGGTCCTCTCAGTCGCTGGACTGGCGCTCGGCCTGGTGGCGTCCGCCGGGATGAACAACTTGTTACGAGCGGCATTTCCAGTGAGCAGCGGCGTGAGCCCGTGGCTCTTCGCGTCTGTCGTACCGGCGCTGCTGGTCGTGACACTCGCTGCCGCACTGATCCCGGCGCGGCGTGCATCGCGAATCGATCCACTGATTGCACTCAGGCAGGAATAGCCAGACCGACAAGGAACACCGCCATGCTGCAGGACGTCAGGTACGCGCTCCGATCGTTGGCTCGCCGGCCGCTGATCACGACAGTCGCGATTCTCTCCCTCGCGCTCGGCATTGGCGTCAACACCGCGATCTTCTCGGTCTTCGATCGCTTGCTGCTGAAGCGGCTGCCGGTCCCGGCGCCGCACGAGATCGTCAATGTCTCCTCTCCCGGACCTCGACCTGGATCCCGGTCGACCGGCGATGCCGGCGACATCGATGAGATCTTCAGCTATCCGCTGTTTCGCGACATCGAAGGGCTGACGGGTGACACACTGCAACTGGCGGCTCATCGTGACTTCCGCGCCAACCTCGCGTACCGCGGACAGACATCCGATGCATCAGGCGTCCTGGTCTCCGGCCAATATTTTCCTGCCCTCCGACTTCGTCCGGCGTTGGGCCGCTTACTGGGCGCCGATGATGACCGCGTGACAGGCGCTCATCCGGTGGTCGTTCTCACCCACAGCTACTGGACCACGCGCTTCGGCTCAGATCCTTCGGTGATCGATGGCACCCTCGTCGTCAACGGCGAGCCGATGACCATCGTCGGTGTCGCCCCGGAGGGATTCTCCGGAAACACGACGCTGGATCGTCCGGATGTTTTCATGCCGCTGGCCATGGCCGCAACCGCGTTTCGCGATCCGCAGTGGAATGGCTTGACTGCGCGCAACAACCACTGGCTCTACCTCTTCGCACGACTGCGATCGGGGCGCTCGAGTGATCAAGCCGAGGCGGTGATCAATGTGCCATTTGCCGCGTTGATCAAAGACGTCGAGTACCCCGCACAACGCAGCGGTATGGGCGATCGAGACCGTGAGCAGTTCCAGCGGCGACGGCTCTTCCTGCAGGACGGCTCTCACGGTCGTGACGCCAACCGCGCTGAGACTCGCGTGATCCTGCTTCTCATGTTCACGATCACCGGGTTCGTGCTCGCCATCGCCTGCGCCAACGTCGCCAATCTCCTGCTCGCCCGGGTGGCCGATCGATCGACTGAGATGGCCGTGCGGTTGTCGCTGGGCGCATCCTCGTCTCGGTTGATCCGTCTGCTGCTGGTCGAGTCGGTCGTTCTCGGCATTCTGGGCGCAGTGGGCGCCCTGACTGTCGCGCGCATGACCTTGAGTGGCCTCGCCGCGACGATGCCCGCGGAAGACATGACGATGCTCGCGTTCGAAATCGACTGGACGGTCCTCGTGTTCGCGCTCGTAGTGGGAATTGGCACGAGCGTGCTGTTCGGGTTGTTCCCTGCTGTTCACGGCGTGCGTTCCGCCATCGGCGCCGGGCTGCAGGCGTCGTCCACCCGGCTGGCGGGCTCGCGTGCGGCGAACCGGTTCCGGGCGTCGCTGGCCACGTCGCAGGTGGCGCTCGCCACTGCATTGCTTGCAACAGCCGGTCTGTTCGTCGTCAGCCTGGTCAACCTTGCCCGGACGGAACTCGGGATCCGGCAAGAGGGCCTCGTCACATTTCGGCTGTCACCGTATCTCAACGGCTACTCGCGCGAACGGGCGCAGGCCTTGTTCGACCGTGTCGAAGAGGAGTTGGAAGGCGTCCCGGGCGTCATCGCCGTGACCTCTTCGACCGTCCCGC
Organism: Vicinamibacteria bacterium; assembly: GCA_025924295.1. Taxonomy (GTDB): domain Bacteria; phylum Acidobacteriota; class Vicinamibacteria; order Vicinamibacterales; family UBA2999; genus Gp6-AA40. The sequence continues at coordinate 4,064 of JAICEG010000020.1, read as the reverse complement.
TTCTCGCCAACAGCAACTGGCAGAACAACATCACCGTGGAGGGCTTCGAAGGCGGCCCCGACATCGATACCTCCGTCGCGGTCGCGCGCGTCGGGTTCGACTATTTCCGGACGATGGGCATTCCGATGATCGCGGGACGCGAGTTCACGAGCGCCGACGTCGAAGGTGCGCCGCGTGTCGCGGTCGTCAACGAAGCCTTTGGACGAAAGTTCAACCTCGGCGCAAACGTGCTTGGAAAACGCCTGGCCATGGGGGCAGGCGGCGATCGGCCGCTCGACATCGAGGTCGTCGGACTGGTACGCGATGCCAAGTACAGCGACGCGCGCGAACCCGCACCGCCGCAGCTCGTGATGGCGTATCGGCAGCCCGATGCTCCCGAACGTCAAGCCACCGTGGGACCGCTGACGTTCTACGCCCGCACGACGTCCGATACCGCGGCGCTGCTCGCAGCGATTCCCTCTCTCGTCGGGCGACACGATGCGAACCTGCCGGTGGTCAACCTGCGATCGATGGACGATCAGATCTGGGACAACACGACTCCTCAGCGAGTGCTCGGCACGTTGTCGTCGTCGTTTGCCAGCATCGCAACGCTACTGGCCGCGATTGGCCTCTATGCCGTGCTCTCCTACGGCGTCGCGCAACGGCTGCGCGAGATCGGCATCCGCATGGCGCTCGGCGCACAGCCGCGTGACGTACGCTCGCTGGTGCTGAATCAGGTCGTTCGCATGACGCTGATCGGCGGCGTGGTCGGCGCCGCGCTCGCGTTCCTGCTCGGGCGACTTGGGGAAGCGCTGTTCTTCGGTGTCCAGGGCTACGACGCGGCGATCATCGGCGGCGCAGTCCTGCTCGTGGCGATCGTGGCCGCTGCTGCCGGCGCGCTGCCTGCGCGTCGTGCGACGGCCGTGAATCCGATCGAAGCACTGCGGAGCGAATAGGACAAGTTCAGAGTTCAACGTTCAGCGTTCACGGTTCGTGTTCAAAGTTCAAGTTCGTGGTTCGAGGTTCAGGGTTCACGGTTCCGGAGTTCCGGAACCACGAACATCGAACCACGAACGTCGAACACCGAACGTCGAACACCGAACCCGAACGCTGAACACGAACCGTGAACCGTGAACCCTGAACCGTGAACTGCGGGCCTTTAGATCACACCCGCTTTGAACTTGAATCCCGACTGCGCATCGCCTTCACGATAGAGCTTGTGGCAGGCGCCGCACGTCGCGCCGCCGAACTCTTTCGCCGCTGCCTGCGCGGCCATCTGATCGACGGTCGCCGCCGAGAGCGTCTTGTCGAGCGCATCGAGCCTCGTCAGGCCGTCCTTGACGATCACCACCGCATCGTCCCGTTTCTTGTCCGTCCAGAACCCCTGCAGCGCCATGTAGTTCTTGCGAAGCGTCGCGAGGCTCATGCGAGCGTCCGCATAGGTTCCCGAACCAATGGCTTTGTTCATGCCGCCGACCGCCTGCGCGTTCGCCTTCATGAGTTGCGCGTACTCCTCGACAGTCGTCACGTTCTGCGCGAGAACGCCAGCTCCGAGCAGGACCCCCAACGCCGACGCACACAAAAGGAATTGCCGCATAACGTCCTCCTTTTGGATCCGGCCACCGGAAGAGGCGGGAATCCTACCCCACTGTGCGACCGCGAACAACGCCGTCCCACGGGCGAACACTCCACGCCGAAACCCCTTGGATCTGGCGCAATTTCCCAGAACAATCGCAGACCTTGCCTCGTCCGACGTGGCACGGGCCTTGACGAACCCTGACCTGAGAGAACGCGCCTTCGACTCGCGGTTCGCACGCGCTGCGATGGCTCGGTTGAGATACGGCAATGATTGAAAGTGTCGTGCAGGACCTGAAACACGGCGTGCGGATGCTGGTGAAGAACCCCGGCTTCACGCTCATCGCGGTCGCGTCCATCGGCATCGGCGTCGGCGCCAATGCGGCGATGTTCAGCCTTGCCGACGGTCTCGTGCTGCGCCCTCTCCAGGTACCGCGCGCCAGTGAGATCGTGGCGATCAGTGCCGTCGCACCACGCGCCAATCAGGGCTTCGGCTCCAGCCGCCTGGTGTCCTACGCCGACTACGTCGACCTGCGAGACCGCGCGCAGAGCTTCGACGGGTTGGTCGCCTACGCGGTCAGGGTCGCCTCGTTCGCCACGACTCGCGAGCAGCCGGCTCAGACCAGGCTCGGCCTGATCGTCAGCAGCAACTTCTTCGACGTGCTCCAACTGCAGCCCGCGCTCGGCCGCTTTTTCCGGTCCGACGAGGACCAGGTGCCCGGCCGGGACGCCGTCATCGTGCTCGCGTACGAGACATGGGCCGACCAGTTTGCCTCTGATCCAGCAGTCATCGGCAGGCAGATGCGTCTCGGTGGACTCGACTTCACGGTGATCGGAGTCGCGCCGGCGAGCTTTTCGGGGATGCACCTCGCCCTTCCCCCCTCGTACTACGTGCCCATCGCGATGGCGCCGCAGCTCGATGGACAACCAGCGGAGGTGCTTCAACGTCGGGTGGTGCGCGGACTCGATGTTCGTGGCCGGCTCAAGCCGGGCGTCTCACTGGAACAGGCTCGCGAGGAAACACGGCTCATCGCGAGCGCGCTGGAGGAAGCCTATCCCGATAGCAATCGCAACTTTGGCTTGCTGGTGCGAACGGCTTTCGACGCGCGGCTGGAGGAGCGCGGCCCATCGGCGCCCAGCGCTTTCATGCTCATGACGCTCGCCTTCGCCGTCCTGCTGGTGGCATGTGCCAACGTCGCGGGTCTGTTGATGAGCCGCGCCCCGGCCCGCGAACGGGAGCTCGCCCTGCGCCTGGCGATCGGTGGCGGACGCATGCGTGTGACACGCCAATTGATCACGGAGAGCTTTCTGCTGGCCGCCGGAGGAGCAGCGCTGGGCCTGGCGCTCGGTTACGGCGGTGTGACGGTCTTCCAGACCTTGCCGCTCATCAGCGACATCGGCGTCCGCCTGACCTTCGAGCTCGATCGGCGAGCGATCGTTTTCGGAATCGTGCTGGCCGCCTTGAGCGCGCTGCTGTCGAGTCTCGTCCCGGCCTGGCGCGCGACTCACACCAACGATCTCGCGCACGCGTTGAGACACGGCCGTGCCCGCCTGCCGCGGCACTCTCGCCTGTGGGGCCGGAACGGACTGGTTGCCGTACAGGTCGCCCTCGCGCTGATGCTGATCACCGTCACCGTTTTTCTCGCGAGAGCCTTCGAGGCCGAACTCGGTCGACCGGGATTCCGCACGGAGCGGATCCTTCTGGCGAACTTCGAACCGAGCCTGGCGCGCTACGACGCGCCGAGAACCGCGTTGTTCTATACCCAGCTGAAGGAACGGGCACGTGCGCTTCCGGGTGTCACGTCCGTCGGCATGTCATCGGTGATGCCGCTCAACCAGGACTATCGCGACCCGGTGGTCATCGTTCCCGACGGTTATCGGCTCCCACCAGGCACCGAGAACGAGATCGTGTTCTCGTCTCGGATCGACGAAGGGTATCTCGACGCGATGTCGATTCCCCTCGTCGCCGGTCGCGGCATTCAAGAGAGCGACACGACGGACACTCCGCGCGTCGCGCTGGTCAACGAGGCGATGGCCGCGCGCTACTGGCCCGTCGATGGCGCGATCGGCAAGCGAGTTCGTCTCATCAACCGCGAGGGTCAACCATGGGCTGAGGTCGTGGGGGTCACGGCCAACGGCAAGTACAACTCGATTGGCGAAGGGCCCACGCCGTTGATGTACCTCGCGCAGCGTCAGGATCCCGGAGTCCGCAGCACGCTGGTCATCGCCTTGAACGGCGCCTCCGCCGCGGCGGCTCCCGCGCTTCGCAGCATTGTCCAGGAGATCGATCCCAACGTGCCGATCACGAGTGTGCGGACGATGGAGGACTTCTACTTCGGGAACGCCACCGGCATCGTCCGGACGCTGACGGCGGTCACCGGCGCGATGGGTGTGCTCGCGCTCGTGCTCGCCCTCGTGGGCCTCTACGGGCTGGTTGCCTACGCGGTCGCACGACGAACGCGTGAGATTGGGATTCGCATGGCCGTCGGGGCGCCGTCATCGTCGGTTCT
>JAICEG010000019.1 GCA_025924295.1 Vicinamibacteria bacterium | reverse complement strand
CAGATGACGCCCGTCGTCCAGCAGGATGTCGCGGTACGCCGATGTGTTTGCGTTCTTCCCCGCCTTCGAAACAGGAGGAACGGGGATCTCGCTGGCAGCTGACGGCATCGGCGCGGCCAGTTCCTCGAGCGCGGACTGCAGCCATGTGAGATGCGTCTCTTCGCGCGCGATCACGTATTGATACGCGTTGTTGAAGTCGTAGTTGCTGACCACACGGGCACCAGCCTCGTGACGCTGAATCAGCGCCACACGGTCGGCGGTGATCGCGGTCAGCAGCGATCGAAGTTCGTCCTGCTGCACGTCGTCTCTACCCCTGCTTTTCCTTGCAGCTCTTACAGGAACGCGTCCACGGAATGGCGTTCAACCGCGCTTCGGCGATCTCTTCACCGCACTCCTTGCACACGCCGTACGAGCCCTCTTCGATGCGTCGCAGCGCGCCCTCGATCGCCTGAAGGATCTTGGCGTCGGTCTGTTTGAGTTTGAGCTGAATGTGGACTTCGTTGTTTCCGGCGGCTTGATCGGCCATGTCGCCCTGCCGGCCGGAGTTGTTCTCCATCGTCCACTGCAGAGGCTTCGCCGCAGACCCGGCTAGGAGCTCCCCGCGCTTCTTGAGCAGCGCGTCCCGATAAATGGCGACGTCCATCGAGTCTGGCTTCTCCTGGCGGCCTCTTGTCGCCTGGAACAAGAGGACATTGTACCCCTACTCCGCGCGGAGCGTCGAGAGTGGCTTGTGCCGCAGAACGTCAAGGCTGGCGAGCACACCAATCGCCGCCACGGCGCTGGCCGTCACGACAATGCCTCCGATCGTCAGGAGCGGCGCCGGTTCCCACGGCAGGTCGAGCGCGTAACGCGCCACCGCCCAACTCAGGACGATCGCGCCAGCCGCGCCGACCGTGCCGGCGATGGCGCCAAGCACGCCGTACTCGAGCAGCAACATCGTAGCAATCAGCCGGCTGCTCGCGCCCAGAGTCTTGAGGATCGCCGCTTCGTAGACGCGGCGGAACTTCGTCATCGACACGGCGCCGATGAGAATCAGGCTGCCACTGAGGAGCACGAGCCCGCCCACCACCGTGACTGCCAGCGTGACGTTGTCGACAATCGTCTTGATGGTGTCGAGCACCTCCCGGAGATCGATGACGGAGACGTTCGGATAGCCTGCGACGAGGAGACCCTGCAGGCGCGTGCGCGCCACGCTGTCGGCGCCACCCCTGACGGCGGCAATGAAGCCATGCGGGGTATCCGCGAAAGGTCCGGGGCGGAAGACGAACATGAATCCACCCGCGCGAAAGTCGCGGAAGTCGACTTCACGGAAGCTCCTCACCCGCGCCGACACGATGCGACCGAGGATGTCGAACTGCATCTCGTCCCCGACCTGGATGTTGAATCGCTCGCGCAGGCTTTCCTCGACCGAGACCTCGGGCTGACCAGTGGCCGGGGTGTCGTCCCACCAGTCGCCCTCGACCAGTTTCTCATTGGCCTCGAGGTTCGATCGATACGTGACCGTGAATTCCCGCGACAGCCCGCCGCGGCCGCGGACGTCCTCGTAGCTCTCGAGGTTCACCTCGCGCCCGCGAACTCCGACGATGCGGGCGCGCAGCACCGGGATCAGCCTGGGAGCGCCCTCCGCGCCGTTCTCCTGATCGATCAGCGCCGTCACCCCATCGCGCTGATCGGACTGAATATCCATCAGGAACATGTCCGGCGCATTCTCTCCGACCTGCACCGAGAAGTCCTGGAGCAGGTTCACCTGGAGCGCTCGCACGCCAAGGATGAAGAAAGTCCCGAGGCCCACCGCCAGCAGGATGATCCGCGTCTGATTACCGGGACGCGCGACGTGCAGGACGGCTTGTCTCAGCGCAAACGAGCGTGAGAACCGGAGTGGCTGCACAGCGCGAATGAGCGCGACGCCGGCAAGATGCAGTACAAACGTCAGCGCGACAAATCCGCCGGAGAGGAGCAACCCGACCTGGACGGAACCGGCCTGCCACGAGGCGACGCCGACCAGCGAGGCGCCAACGGCTGTCGCCACGGTCCATTTCAACCAGTCGAAGGCCGGCAATGCCGGGATGTCCTGACGCAGTAAGAGCGACGGCTTGACGTTGCGGACTTCGAGGAGCGGCACGACCGAAAACAAGAGCGACACGAGCACACCCACCGCGAGTCCCTGCAGCATCGCACCCACGGTCAAGCCGTACTCGACCTGCAAGAGAGCTGCGAGGTCGCCGACGAAGAGCGGCAGCAACTGGAGCACACCCCCGGCGAGAGCGACGCCGAGAGCGCTGCCCGCCACGCCCAGCAACAGGACCTGTGTCAGGTAGATCGACAGGACCTGGTGCGTGGTGCTGCCGACGCACTTGAGGATGGCGATGCTCCTCACCTTCTGCTGCACGAAGACACGCGTCACACTCGACACACCGATGCCGCCAAGGATGAGGACGACCAGCCCCACGAGACTGAGATAGTTCTCTGCCCGCGAGAGGTTGCGATTCATTCGTCCTTCGTTCTGCCGGTACGACCGGACGCCCACGAAGTCGTTGACAAACGCCTTGGAGAGCTCATTCGAGAGGATCAGGCTGGGATCTCTCCGCCCCGGCAACGGTGGCGGACTCGGCACCTGCAGCAGCAGCTGATGGTTGGCCCTGCTGCCGAAGGACAAGAGCCCGGTCGACGGCAGATCGGCGAAGTCGATGAACACACGCGAGCCGAGCGAGAACGCTCCCAGGTTGCGCCCAGGCTCGCTCTGAATGACGCCCCGGATCTGAAACGCCTGCGTGCCGATGAGCAGCTCGTCGCCCTGGCGCAGGTTGAGTTGCGCGAGCAGTTCCGGACGGACCAGCACGCCGTGATTGCGCAGCAAGTCGTGCGAGTACGGCTGCCCCTGCAGCGTCATCGTGCCGTAGAGCGGAAACGACGACTCCACGGCACGCAGTTCGACCATGCGCGTCGTCGGGACGTCCGCCGGTCGCACCATCGTCGCGAGCTCGACGGCCTCCGAGACGATCCCGACACGCCCGCTCCTGCGCTCACGCTCGACCGCTGCACGCACATCGTCCCCGAGTGGCCGATCGCTTCGAACGACCACGTCGGCGCCGGTCATGGCTCTCGCCTCACGCGTCAGCCCCTGGCGCACGCTCTGAATCACGGATCGAATCGCCACGATCGAGGCGACGCCGACCGCGATGCATACGAAGAAGAACAGCAGCCGCTGCCAGGATGCCCTGATCTCGCGCAACGCCATTCGAACGACGAACGTCATCGGGCAGCTCCTGCAGCGGGAGTAATCCTCGGTGCCTCACCCTGTGGCACGGGACGTCCGTCACGCAGGACCAGTCGAGTGTCGGCGAGCGATGCCAGTTCCGCATCGTGTGTCACGAGCACGAGCGTGGACGCGCGCGTGCGCCGAACGTTGAGCAGCAGGTCCATGATGTGACGGCCGGTGGTCGAGTCGAGGTTGCCAGTGGGTTCGTCGGCAAGAACGATAGGCGGATCGTTGGCGAGCGCTCGGGCGATCGCAATCCGTTGCTGCTCTCCCCCGGACAGCTGGGACGGATAGTGATGCGCACGATCGGAGAGACCGACCTCCTCGACCAGTTGTCGGGCGCGCTCGGCGGCATCCCGTCGACCGGCAATCTCCATCGGGATCAGCACGTTCTCCAGAGCCGTCAGCGACGGGACCAGGTGAAAGAACTGGAAGACGAACCCGATCTTCTCACCACGAAGTCTGGCCAACCCGTCTTCGGTCAACGTCGTGATGTCGACACCGTCGATCACGATCTGACCCGTGGTCGGCGCATCGAGACCGGCGAGCAGACCGAGCAGCGTGGACTTCCCGCTGCCGGAGGGACCCACGATCGCAACGAACTGGCCGGACCGAATGGTGTAGTCGAGCGGGTGCAGGATCGTAAGGGGATGATCGCCACTCTGGACGGTCTTTGAGACGCCGCGAAGTTCGATCATCGGCTGGAAGTCTTTCGGTCTGCGGTCTGCTTGACGAGCAGCGGCTCGAGTGCGGACCAGACCGTCTTCTCGATGATGCGCGAGCCTTCTGCGTTGGGATGGATGCCGTCCTCGATGTTCAGGCTCGGAATTCCGGCGACGCCTTCGAGGTAGAACGGAACGAACGTGACATCGTGCTCGCGAGCCAACTGGCGGTAGACGTCACGGAATTCGGACGTATATGCGGCCCCGAAATTGGGCGGCGCTTCCATGCCGGTGAGTATCACGCGGATGCCTCGCGCCTGTGCACGGCCGATGATCTCGGTGAGGTTCTTCTTCAGACTGGCAACCGGCAGGCCACGCAGGCCGTCGTTGGCACCCAACTCGATGACGAGCACCTGCACGTCGCCCTCGAGCGACCAGTCGAGCCGACTGAGCCCGCCGGCCGAGGTATCGCCCGACACCCCCGCATTGACCACCTCGTGCGGATACCCGTTTTCGCGCAGCCGATCCTGGATGCGAGACGGTACTGACGCTTCCTTCGGCAGTCCGTAGCCGGCCGTCAGGCTATCGCCCAGGAAGACAATTCGCGGTGCATCGCTCGGCGCCGGGCGCTCGAGCGCTGCCGGTGCAGGCGTCTCGGGCTCGGGCGGAGTACGCACGACATCGGGTTGCGAGCAAGCCACGCTCGCAAGCAACATCAGTGTGACGAGACGGAAGAGCAAACGCCCCATAAGTCCCTGAACCATTATGTTATAAGTCGACTCCAGCCATGGGCTCCACACTCTCATTCCCTTTCTCTGTCGTACCGCGCACGCTTGCCAAAGAATTTGACGGAGCGTGCACTCGTTTAGATTCAGCCAGGTTCGCGTCGGCGCTCTGGAACCGTGAGCTCGATGTCTGGAACGCGAATCCCGGGACGCGGCAACTCATCGCCAACCGGCTCGGCTGGTTGCAGGCGCTCGACTTCGTCACACCGCTCGTCCCGCGACTGCGGACCTTCGCTGAGTCGGTCACGCAGAGCGGATTCACCGATATCGTCCTGCTCGGCATGGGCGGCTCGAGTCTCGCACCTGAAGTGCTGCGGCAGGTGCTTTCCCATCCGGATCGGCAACCACGATTTCGCGTGCTGGACTCGGTTGACCCGGACGCCGTTCGTGGAGCGATGGTTCAGGCGCGCAACACGCTCTTCATCCTCGCAAGCAAGTCAGGCACGACGATTGAGCCGAACGTCATGGCGGAAGAAGCCAGACGCCGCGTCATTGCGGAAGGTCATGCGAACTGGGGCACCAGGTTTGTTGCCATCACCGATCCGGACACCGCGCTGCATCGCCGTGCCGTCGCTGAAGGTTTTCGTGACGTCTTCGTGAATCCCGCTGACATCGGTGGCCGCTACTCGGCCCTCTCGCTGTTCGGAATGGTCCCGGCGGCGCTCATGGGGTTGGACATCGACGGCCTTCTCGCAGGTGCGCGCGCGATGGAAACGGCGTGCCGGCTCGAACGCACAGCTGACAACCCGGGTCTGGCGCTCGGTGCACTGATGGGCGCGGGAGCCCTGGCCGGCCGCGACAAGCTGACGTTGTGGCTCGCGCCTCAATTGCAGTCATTTGGTCTCTGGGTCGAACAACTCGTTGCCGAGAGCACGGGCAAACATGGAAAGGGTGTCGTGCCGGTGACCGGTGAACCTGCCGATCTTCGGCTCGGTCCCGATCGGGTGGTTGTCGCGCTGTCCGCTGGTGAAAGCAAGGCTCCGGGATTGACCCGCCTGCAAGGCGAGGAGACTCCTCATGCCGTGCTCGAGATGCCGGACGTCGCGACGCTCGGCGCCGAGTTCCTTCGATGGGAAGTCGCCACGGCGGCCGCCGGATGGCTGCTCGACATCAACCCGTTCGATGAACCCAACGTTCAGCAGGCCAAGGATGCGACGCGTGTGCTGCTCGATCACTACCGTCAGCACCGTCAACTTCCTCATCCCGAGCCGCACGGCAGCTCGAACGGCGCCCGGCTGACGCTCACCGAGCCTGCGGTTGCAACGTTGGGAGGTGAACCCGCGGATTCCTTTCTGCGAGTGGTCCAACCAACCGACTATGTCGCCCTCCTCGCCTACGTGCCGTCCGACGATTCGAAATGGGAGAGCGCGCTCCAGAGTCTTCGAGCGGCAATTGCAACGCGAACAGGGACAGCCACGACGGTTGGGTACGGTCCTCGATATCTCCACTCCACCGGGCAGCTTCACAAGGGCGGCGCGTCCAACGGTGTCTTCATCATCATCACCGCTGAGTCGCAGGAGGATCTGGCGATACCCGGAGAACCGTACTCGTTTGGTGTGCTGGAGATGGCGCAGGCGCTGGGTGATTTTCAATCGCTCGAACGTACTGGACGCCGCGCGCTGTTCGTTCGCTTCCTGCAGCGGGACGCCGAGCAGTTCCGGGCGTTCGCAGATCGTCTGGCCGGTTAACGGACAACGCGCGCGACGATGGCGGTGACGTTGTCGGTAGCGCCACGCGCGATTGCCGACTTCACCACACTCTGCGCCACATCTTCGACGCCACGCTGACTGCTCATCATCGTCGCGAGCACTTCGTGCGGGACGACGCCGTGTACCCCGTCACTGCACAAGAGGAGTGAGTCGCCCGCGCCGAGTGGGCACTCCGACACCCGCGGCTCGAGTTCCGGCCTGAGACCCACGACCTTGGTCAGCACGTGACGCATCGGGTGCGACCCGATGTCGTGTGTATGCTCGCCTTCGCCATCGAGGGTCTCGGCCAGCCACGAATCGTCCCGCGTCAGTTGCGTGAGTCGGCCGCTGCGCCAGAGATAGACGCGACTGTCGCCAACGCTCGTGTAGAAGGCACTGCCGTCGATGAATAGCACGGCGACGACGGTCGTCCCCATGCCCAAATGTGCCGGCTGTTCGGCCGCGGCCGCCAGGATGCGCTCGTTCGCCAGCTGAACTGCGCTGGTCAAGAGAGCTTGAGTGAGAGGGACTCCGCTGCTCTCACAAACTTCGCGAATGACTTTGACGGCAAGCGCCGACGCCACTTCGCCCGCGTTGTGCCCACCCATTCCATCCGCAACGACCAGGAGGCCGAGGTTCAGATCGACGAGCCAGGCATCTTCGTTTGTGGAGCGGCGGCCCTGATGGGTCGCGCCATAGGCCGCCAACGACATTCGACCCCCGATTATAAGCCTTCCTTTCGTGTGTATACTTCGTATACTCCTGACGTGGCGGTTGCACAGCTCTCGTCGACTCTCGCGCGCGTAACGGCTGCCCTTGAACGTGGGCGGGGTGCCGAAGTTCCGCCACTCCTTCAGGGGATCCTCAGGAACGGGTCACTCAGCCGTGAAGACGAATTCAGCGTCCGGGCGGGCCTTGCTGAGGCCTTCCTGCTTCAGGACGACCTCACCCAAGCCTCCTCCGTGCTTGGTCGCCCTCCCGACACGCTTCGCGAGCCGATCTCGGACGCCCGGCTTTCCCACTCCTGGCGTCTGCATGGTCGCCTCGCGTTCGCCCGCGGCGAACAGTCGCGGGCGATTGCGTTACACACGCGGGCGCTCAAGCATGCCGAGCTCGCCCATGACACCCGCGCGATCGGCCTTGCCCACTACGAGCTTGCACTCTGCTACAAGCAGGTCGGAGACTCAGGGATCGTCAGGGAACACCTGACCGAGGCCGCCTCCGCGCTCCATGCCGTCGGCGACCGCCGTCACCTCGCCCTCGTTCACTCGCTGTCAGCCGTGTTGCTCGCGCAGGCAGGGCGCACGGACGAAGCGATTGCAGCCCTCCGTCAAGGGGAACGTCTTGCGATGTCGATTCCGGCCGACGATGTGCTCGCCGGGATCGTTCACAACCAGGCGAACGTGGCGTTGATGCAACATCGGCATGAGCAGGCGCTGGTCCTGGCCGAGCGCAGCGTGGCGCTGCACCAATCGCTCGGATCGGGGCATGGGCTTGCGGTGGCACTGGCCACGCTCGGTCAGATCTTCGTTCAGCTCGGAGATCTCGAACGCGCGGAACAGGTCCTCACGCGCACGCTCGAAGTGCGAAGCACCGTTCAATTTCACGAGACGACCGGCGCTGTATTCGACACGCTCGCACAGATCCATTTGATGCGCGGATCGTACGAACGTGCCGAAGAGTATCTGCGCCTCGCGAGCGAAGCTTACGGGGCGTACGGCACGCAGACCATGCGCTGGTATGAGTGGTCGCTGAAGGTGCTTGGCGTGAAGCTCGCGACGAGACGGCATGCGTACGACGAAGCCCTCGACATGGCCGACGCCCTCGCACAGGCGCCCGGTGTCCCGCAGAGCGATGCCATTCAGGCGGACCTCGCGGCCTGCGAAGCACTCATGGGCACGGGACGGCTGCGAGACGCCGAAGAGCGGCTCGAAACCTGTGAGGGACGACTCGATCCCCGTCGCGCACCGGCAAACTGGGGCGAGTTCCTGCGCATCCGCGGATTGATCCGCGAGCAGTCGTCGCGTCCGCAGACCGCGCACCACGACTTCGCACAGAGCGCGAACATCTTCCAGCTTCTTGGTGAGCGGTACCAGGCGGCGTTGAGTCACCTGGCGCTCGCCCGCTTGTCGGCGGCTTCGGGATCATCGGCCCTCGCCGAGCGATATCTGGAGCAGGCGGGGGCCGAGTTCACACAACTCGGCGCTCAGCGCGATCTCGACGAGGTCAGGAGCGTCCGGGAGCGCCTGACCAATGCACCGTCACGGCTATCGGTCTTATCGCCGTCGGATGCCGACGAAGGCATCGTGAGACGGCTGGTCGACGCGGCGATTTTCAAGGAACTGCTCGCACGTGAAACGGCGGCTGCGCTGCTCGAGGTCACGGAAGGTGCGGCGGTCGCCGTGTTCACCGAGTCGTCAGGAGGTGATGTCCGGGTGGTCGCCGCCGCCGGATGCGACAACAACGCCGCGATGAGCCTGGCGCACGCAGCACGGCAAGGCCATTCAGAACACCAGGGCCGGCCGCTGCTCATCGAACCGCTCGGCACCGACCAGGATGGCACGCGGCGCTGCGCCGTGTCGTTGACCGATCGTCTGAGCGAGGCGACTGCAGCACGCCTGCGCATGTTCACGGCGATCGCGCGACAGGGATTCGATCTCTGTGGAGCGCGCGAGCGCCCGAGCCAACCCGTCGACCAGCCGCATGAGCGTCCGCTCGAACCACTGTTGCCCGGGTTCATCTGTGCTGGCCCGGCCATGAATCGCCTGGCCGATCAGATCCAGCGCCTGCAGGGCCACAACCTGACGGTACTGATCACTGGGGAGAGCGGGACCGGCAAGGACCTGGTTGCACGCGCGATTCACGTCGGGTCGCCGCGCAGTGCTGCCATGTTCCTGCCCTACAACTGCACGACGACCTCGCGCGAGCTCGCCGACAGCCAGTTGTTCGGCCATCGCCGCGGTAGTTTCACCGGCGCGATCACCGATCAGCAGGGGCTGATCCGATCGGCAGCCAGCGGCACACTCTTCCTCGACGAGATTGGCGACCTGCCGCTCGACATCCAGCCAAAGCTGCTCCGCTTCCTCGAACAGGGAGAGATCATGCCTGTGGGCGAGACGCGCCCGCAGGCGGTCGATGTGAGGGTGCTGGCGGCGACGAACGCCGACCTCGAGCAGCGCGTATCGGAGGGCAAATTTCGTGAGGATCTTTACTACCGCCTGAGTGTCATCCGAATTCACGTGCCGCCGCTGCGCGAACGTCGTGAAGAGGTCCCCCACCTCAGCACGTTCTTCCTGCGCGACGCATGCGAGCGCCTCGGCAAGCCGGACATCCAATTGAGCTCCGCGACGCTCGACCTGTTCGCCCGTTACTGGTGGCCGGGAAACGTGCGACAACTGCGAAACGAGATTCAGCGGGCAGTGGCGATGAGCGCCCCGGGCGGAGCGATCGAGCCCGACCACCTCTCCGCCGATCTATCGGCCCCTGCGCGGGCGTCCCGTGGCAACGACCTCGATGCCCCGCTCGTCCCCTTCACCGAAATGACCCCGGGCAACCTGGCATCGGCGGTCGAAACGGTGGAACGCCACCTCATCACAGCGACGCTCGATCGCACCCGCGGCAACATCTCCGAATCCGCCCGGGTACTGGGACTGACGCGACGAGGGCTCTATCTCAAAATGCGTAGACTTGGGCTAGAAGGCGCAATCGCGGATATCTAGTAATCAGGTATCCAGGTCGTCTGCATATCTAGTATCCACTTCCTCGACCAAACGCAACCGTCGAAAATCAAGTCTTAAGCCTTTACGGTCAACACATTAACTGTCGTTTCGAGCTGCTCCGAGAACCCCGTAAATTCCCGGGCCTGCACATTGATAGTAATACTGCAGGCAGACTTTCAGGGGGCCGGCGTGATTCAACAAATGGCAGGTCGACGGGCAGCGGACAACGGGCAGACGCGCATCGGAAATCGCAGGAAGGTCAGCGTGCCGGCACGGCTGACGTGGCGTGACGCCAGCGGCACCTTGAGGTTTGTGTCTGTCGTGATGCGCGAGGTCAGCGAGGTCGACGCATTCGTCGAATGCCAGGTCCCGGCATCGATCCCCCTGTATCGGCTGGTGCATTTCCAGGTGGAACGGCCCGTTCGCGACGGTGAGATTCCCGCGGTCCTTCAGGAGGGCAAGGTGCTCTCGGCCGTCTACCGCGTGGGGCCGCACAAGACGTCGACCGGTACGCCAATGGGCTACGCCCTGCGGCTGCTGGTCGAGCCGAAATCCGACTTCCAGTCGTCGTCAGCCAGCGCGCAACTGGCGGTTGCCAACTAGGCCGCGACGCCTTTCTTTCTCCAGTAACGCGCCAGACCGCTGAACAGGTGTTCGTAGGCGGCGGCGACGACATACGTGGTCACCTGCGCCTCGGTCATCTCCGACCGCAGCAGGTTGCGAAGCTGGTCAGCAAACACGCGCGCTCTTTCTTCGTCAGTTCCTGCTTCCTTCAGCAACGACAACGCGATCGCGGCGGTGCCACGAAGGTTCTCCATGAGGGAGGCCAGGTGAGGCCGTACGTCCATCACCGGGCCGAAGTGGGTCAACATCAACGTTGCCGGTGCCCATCCCAGGATCTTGTCGACGCTTCCCGCCCACAGTTCCACGTCGATGTCGGGAGGGGGCGTCGGTGGCAGCACGTACCCGCCATTGATGCACACCCCTGCCGTGTCGCCGACAAAGGCGACGCCGCTCGAGCTGTCGAAGAAACTCACGTGATGTGAGGCATGTCCCGGCGTGTACGCCACATCGAACCGGCGGCCGCCTGCCTCGAATGTCTCGCCGCCATTGAGCGCCACCAGGTTGGCCGCAGGCACGGCGGCGAACTCGCCCCACAACTCTTCCATCCGGTCGCCGTAGATTCGTGTCGCGCTCTCGATCAGCCGACTCGGATCCGCCAGGTGCCTGGCGCCGCGCTCGTGCACGAGCACCTCGATGTGAGGATGCGCCCGCACAATCGTACCGGTCGCGCCCGCGTGATCGAGATGGATGTGTGTCAGAAGAATCTGGCGGACGTCCGGCCAACGGACACCGTTCGCCTGCAGTCCCAGTTCGAGCGTCGTCAGGCAACTGGACGGCCCGGGATCGACGATCGCCACCCCGCCGTGGCCTTGCACCAGCGCAGTGGCGATCACCTGCGGCCGGCCACGGAACTGGAGGTCGATCCATGACAACCCATGGGTCAATGTGTTCACAGCGGAGTATCCTCGGGCAGCACCCGCGCGCTGGCAATCTGCCAGCGCCCTTCCGTTCTCACCAGCTCGATCGACGCGACGTGCGCCGCAGCGACCTCGTCGCATCCGGCTTCACGAGTCGTGACCTGAACGGTCACCCGTGTCGTTGCGGACGAATCGCCCGACAACCGGATCTCCGGATCGAAGAACTGCACCCGGATCATCGGGGTCGTGGCCCGGACGCGCGCGGCCATCGCGATCACATCCCGCCGGCCGCGGAGCGGCGATCCACGGCCCAGGTCAATCGACACATCGGGGCGGAGATGGTTCTGCAGCGACGCCACGGTCGCGAGCGCGCGCAACTCCGTCTCGGTACCGTCATGGCTGAGAGCTGACGCCACATCCGAAAGCAGGCGGTTGATGTGGCGCTCGGGGCTGTTCCACCATCGATAACCCACCACCAGTCCCGCGAGCGCCGCGACAACGATCGCAACGCGCACGGGCGTCGAGGCGAGCATATGGGTGGGATTATACTGGTGGGTCGAGATCCATGCAGGCCGATCCAGTGGACGTGCTCACGTCGGTTGCGCGTCTGGTCGCGGAGGCTCCCACTCTTCGTGAAGTGGTTGCCGGTGTGGCCGCGACGCTGCGCGTCTCGATTCCGTTCGAGCGCCTCCACATGCTGCGACTCGATCGCGCCGACTCCTTCGTCCTCTACATCGCAGGCGAATCCGGGGACGTCGAGGTCACCAAGCACCTCGTCGGCGATCCAGCGACGCAACTCGACGCGGGCGACGAATCGACGCGCTCGCGCATCGTGTGCACGATCCGTCAGGGTCCGCGTGTGCACGGCGCGCTCTGGCTGACCTCCAGCCAAGCCGACGTCTTCTGCCCGGCACACCAGAAGCTGATGGACAGTGTCGTGGATCTGCTCGGCCTCGCCTTCGAGCACGACGCCATCATCGAACGCGAGAAGCTCCGTCGCGAGCGGATCGACAGCCTGCGCCGCCTGCTGCAGACGATGGCCGGTGCGCTCGACATCCGTCACGTCTTCGACAAGGTTTCCGAGGTGGTTCGCGGCGGCCTGCCGCACGACATGCTCGTGATCACATCGTGGGGTGCCGACGGCGCGTCGTTCAGTGTCTACGCGATGGCTGGCGCGACGGCGGAACCAGACTTCTTCGAGCCACAGGTCCTCACTGGCGACGACCTCGCGCAGCTCAGGCGCGACGCGTACGTCGTGCACGATGCGGAAGCGGAAGTGCCGTCCGCCACCCTGCGCGGCAAGATCTTCCGCCGCTTTGGTGTGCGCTCGGCGCTGCGCGTCCTGATGCCGCTCGGCACCGAAGTCTTCGGCTCGCTGTTCTTCCTCGCCAGGCAGACCGACCGGTTCAGCGAGGACGACATCGATTTCGCACGCCGCGTTGCCGACCACCTCGCACTCGCACTGTCACATGAGCGGCTGGCGGAAGCGGCTCGCAGCCAGGCGGAATCGCGCGAGACCGCGGCGCGCCTCGAAGCGCAGGTGGCCACGCTGACACGCGAGCTCGAGTCGCGCAGCGGTCAACGGCGCGTCGTCGGACAGTCGAAGCAGTGGAAGGATGTGCTCGCCCACGCTGCCCGCGTTGCGCACACGGAGACGACCGTGCTGCTCACCGGCGAATCCGGCACGGGCAAGGAGGTCGTCGCGCGCTTCATTCATCATGCGTCCCGGCGCAGCCAGGGGCCCTTCGTCGCGATCAACTGCGCCGCGCTCCCCGATCAACTGCTCGAGTCCGAACTGTTCGGCCACGAACGCGGGGCCTTTACCGGTGCCGTATCGACCAAACCCGGACGCATCGAGCAGGCCAGCAACGGCGTGCTCTTCCTCGATGAAGTCGGTGAGATGGCGCCGACCGTTCAAGCGAAGCTGCTGCGCGTGCTCGAGGAGCGTGAGTTCATGCGCCTCGGCAGCACGCGTGTGCTGCACGCTGACATCAGGGTGATCGCAGCCACCAATCGCGACCTGCATGCGGCGATGCAGCGCGGCGAGTTTCGCGAGGATCTCTATTACCGGCTCGGTGTGTTCGAGATCGCGCTCCCGCCGCTGCGGGAACGCCTCGAGGATGTTCTCGAACTCGCCGACACGTTTCTCGCGGATATCGGCGAAACAGTTGGACGGCCCGCAGCGGGCATCTCACGTGAGGCCCGCGATCACCTGCTGACCTACGAGTGGCCCGGCAACGTGCGCGAGTTGAGGAACGCCATCGAGCGCGCCGTGATTCTCGCGGACGGCGGATTCATCAAGAGTGAGCACCTGCCATCGACGCCTCGACGCGCGGCGCGCAACGACGATGAGGGCGCCAGTACGGGGTCACTGCCGGCGGGCGGAGTCAATCTGGAAGACATCGAGCGCTCGCTCGTCGTCAAAGCGCTCACCCAGGCTCGTCACAACAAAACGCGCGCGGCCAAGCTTCTGGGCCTGACACGCGCGCAACTCTATTCGCGAATTGAGAAGTACGGCCTGACCGGAACCGAGTCGTAGGCCGCGGTCCTCTTACATCTTCACACGCACGACCAACGGCGCCGTCAGCCGCGTGCTGACGTTGGCGCCCGGTCCAAGTCGAACCTCTTCCCCGCGGGTCGCGAGTACTACACCAGTGCCGGCTGCCCCACCGATCGCCGCGCCTTTCGCTGCGCCACTGCCTCCGCCGAGAATCGCACCAACCACGGCACCCGCACCAGCGCCGACTCCGATCTTGGTCGCATCCTTTTTCTTCGTCGCCTCGGCCTGATGAGCGATCGTGGCGGTCGTAATCGGATACCGTTCACTGTCGTAGCGGAGCGAACTGAACCGATACGCTACGCGCGCGCGCCCCTTCACGCGTCCGGATTGTGCGACGTCGGTCACAGTTCCCACGAGCTCCGTGCCCGTCGGGAGAACCGTCTGGCCGTCGACGCTGACCGCCTGCCGCAGCGAGGCGCGCACAGTGTCCTCCACCTGGCTCGTGTCGGACGCCACAGACGACTGCAGGTCCAGTCGAAGCGTGGTTCCAGCTGGTAACGTGACCTCACGGTAGACGGGTAGGTCCGGCTTCTCTTCCTTTTCCGCGGCCGCTGAAGTCGACGTGCCTTCTTCCGTGGTGCCCCCGGTCGCCGGCTGGCTCAGTTCGGAACCGCCGCAGGCCGCGCAAAACCCCGCCAGTGTCAGTGCACACAACCATTTGCTCACGGAAAACCTCCTCGTCTGCTCGATCGCTTCCTGTCCGTACCGGACATCGAAAGCGTATCTGGACGGACAAATTCCGCCCGAATCCGGAGTCAATCCGGGATTTCCAAACTCAGCGATGCCAGATCGCTGCCAAGTCTCCCGTTTGCGTCAGCTGGGCTTCGTCCCAAGATCCGTCACATGGCCTATAGTTCTGCTACCTTGGGAGCATGGTCAGAGTTACACGGTTACTTGCGTTTGTTTTCATCGTCCTCTTCGCGTCGCCAGCCGCTGCGCAACGACTCCCCGGCACGGTCGTCCCCGAGCACTACAGTCTCTGGTTCGCACCCGATCTCGAGAAGGAAACCTTCCGCGGCCGCGAGTCGATCGACGTCGTCCTGACGGAGTCGTCTTCGACGATCACGCTGCATGCAGCCGAAATCACGTTCGGCGCGGTCACCATCACCTCCGGCGGACGCACGCAGACCGCGCGCGTCACACTCGATGCGGCGCGTGAAACGGCAACGTTGACCGTTCCCGAGCCTGTTGCCGAAGGGCGAGCCACCATCCAGATCGAGTACTCGGGAATCCTGAACGACAAGTTGCGCGGCTTCTACATCAGCAAGGCGAACGGACGGAAGTACGCCGTCACGCAGATGGAGGCCACCGACGCACGACGCGCCTTCCCCTCGTTCGATGAGCCTGCTTTCAAAGCGACCTTCGACATCTCGCTGACGGTCGACGCGGGCGATACCGCGATCTCCAACGGCAAGCAGATCTCCGACGAGCCGGGTCCTGAGCCGGGCAAGCACACACTCAAGTTCGAACGCACTCCGAAGATGTCGACCTACCTGGCCGCCATGCTGGTCGGCGATTTCGTTTGCCGCGACGGCTCGTCGGATGGCATTGCGATCCGTATCTGCTCGACCCCCGACAAGCTCGGGCTGACGGCCTTCGCGCTCGAGGCCGCGGAGCAGCAACTCGCCTTCTACAACAAGTACTTCGGGATCAGGTATCCGTTCGGCAAGCTCGACATCATTGCTGTACCGGACTTCTCCGCCGGCGCGATGGAGAATGCCGGCGCGATCACCTTCCGGGAGCGGCTGCTCCTGGTCGACCCCGCCACGTCCTCCGTCACCGCGCGCAAGCGCGTGGCCGGTATCATCTCGCACGAGATCGCGCACCAGTGGTTTGGCAACCTGGTGACGATGAAGTGGTGGGACGACATCTGGCTGAACGAAGGGTTCGCGACCTGGATGGCGAACAAGCCGGTTGCGGTCTGGCGTCCCGAATGGAACGTCGAGCTCGACGATGCATCTGACACGCAGGGCGCGCTGAGCATCGACGCGATGCGTTCGACACGTCCGATCCGGTTCAAGGTCGAGACGCCGGCGGAAATCAACGAAGTGTTCGACGGAATCGCCTACGAGAAGACAGCGGCCGTGCTGCGCATGATCGAAGCGTACGTCGGCCCCGACGCATTCAGACAAGGTGTGGCGTCGTACCTGAAGCGGTTCTCCTACGCCAACGCATCGGGCGAAGACTTCTGGACCGAGGTTTCGAAAGTGACCGGCAAGCCGGTCGATCGGATCCTGCGCAGCTTCGTCGATCGTCCTGGCGCCCCCGTGCTGGCGGTTGAGACGCGCTGCGTCGCCAACAAGACAACGGAAGTCGATTTGACGATGGGGCGTTTCGTCGGCGTTCCTGGAGCGCCTCGCGAGAACCAGACGTGGACACTGCCCGTCTGCCTCCAGGCCGGAAACGGTCAACATCGATGCGAGGTGATCGATCGTCAGAAGCAATCGGTCCGCGTGAACGGATGCAGCAGCACCGGGGCGACGGACGCGACTCCGATCTTCGTCAATGCCGAGAGCCGTGGCTACTACTTCACGGAGTACTCTCCCACCATGGTTCACGCGCTGGCGCGATCGGCCAGCACGCTCGATGCAGTCGAGCGATTGAGCCTGATCGGTGACGAGTGGTGGATGGTCCGTGCCGGCAGGCACGATGCCGGCATCTACCTCGATCTCGCCAGCGCGCTGGCCAACGACAATACGAGCGCCACTCTCGGCATGCTGGCAGGACGGTTGGAAGTCATCGGCGACGACCTGGTGTCATCAACCGACCAACCGGCCTATCAGGCGTGGATTCGGGCGACGTTCGGACCGCAGCTGACCGGCATGGGGCTTCCCGGCAATACTGGCGACAGTGACGAAATGCAACTGCGCCGGGCGACACTGCTCAGCCTGCTCGGTCATGTCGGCAACGATCGCGAGATCCAGAAGCGGAGCCGCGAACTCGCCGCGTCGTATCTGAAAGATCCGCGCTCGCTGCCCGCGACGCTCGCGCCGACGGTTCTTCAAGTGGCGGCGCTCGATGGCGATCAGACACTCTACGAACAGTACATGGGCAAACTCGGCACGCTTGCCGCTCAGCCGGAGGAATACTATCGAGTCCTCGGCGCGCTTCCCTGGTTCAAGGATCCTGTCCTCATCAAGCGGACGCTCGACTACGCGCTTTCACCGGCGGTTCGTACGCAGGACACTGGCACCCTTATCGGCAACATGATGGTGAAACCCTGGAGCCGGGAGATCACCTGGGCCTACGTCACGTCCAACTGGCCGGCGTTCATCAAGACACTCGGCGAGTTTCAGGGGATACCTTCGATCGTCGAGTCGCTCGGAGGATTCTGCTCCGTCGCTCGTGCACGGGAAGTGCGCGCGTTCTTCGAGAAGAATCCGGTTCCCTCCTCGCAGCGTGGCATTCAACAGGCGATCGAGCGCATCGAGAACTGCGTGGCGCTCAAGGAGCGGCAAGCCAAACCACTCGCCTTCTGGCTCGCGCAGCAGTAGGCGAAAGGGGTCAGACCCCTTGAGTCGATCTCTATCAAGGGGTCTGACCCCTTTCGCCCCCTACTGCGGGAAGGCGCGTGGCGCGGTGTCCTGATAGCCCTCGCCTTCGAGAGACTCGAGAAACGCCACGATCGCTTCGACTTCGCTCGGGCTCAGGCCGAGCGGCTCGATCTTGACGTCAAGATATGGGTTCTTCTTCCCGCCCCGGTTGTAGAGCTCGACGACCTCTCGCAGCGTGGCGAGCGACCCGTCGTGCGCAAACGGCGGATGCTTCGTCACGTCACGCAGCGTTGGCGTCTTGAACGCGCCCCGGTCGACCTCGTTCTTCGTCACGACGAAACGCCCCTCGTCGCTGAACTGCTTCGTGGCCGGATCCCAGCCGATGCCGATGTTATGGAACTTGCTATCGGTGAAGTTGTTGCCGGCGTGACACTGACGGCATTTCGCCTTGCCGAAGAACAGCTCGTGCCCCTGCTTCACCTGATCGGAGACAGCTTGTTCGTTGCGTTCGTAGCGCCAGCGGTCCCATGCCGAATTGCCGCTCATGCGGGTCTGCTCGTAGGCAACGATCGCCTTGGCAATCCGCTCCGCCGTGATCTCGTCGCTGCCGAATGCGGCCCGAAAGTACGGTTTGTATCCTGCGATCGTCGAGAACTTCTCCGCCAGCGCATGCGGCATGTCGTTCATGCCCATCTCGACCGGATTACCGATCGGTCCGAGCGCCTGATCTTCGAGTGAGCCTGCCCGGCCGTCCCAGAAGAAATGCGGCAGCAGCGCGTCCGCCTGATTGATGAGCGATGGCGCCTTGCGTCTCCCCTTCTGGCCGCCGATTCCGGTCGACACCGCTGTCGGCTCGGAGAAAGCATGCTCGGGTCGATGACAGGTGGCACAGGCGACGCTGTTATCCGCCGAGAGACGCTTGTCGTAGAAAAGCCAGCGACCCAGCCGCACGCGCTCGGGAGTCGGAGGCTCAGGGAGCGAGGAGAGATCGATCTCGGCGCCGAGCGGCGCCTGGGGCACCGCCACCACCGGGTTGTCTGCCTCCCACGGTGGCGGGGCGGAAGCAGCCGACGAACAGGCGGCCGCAATCGACGCAACAAGCCCGACAACAACGCACTTCAGGACTCTGATCACCCTTGTTTCCTACCTGCTGTGAATCTCTGCTGAGCTCCCCAATTGTACTAGGTGTCAGTGCGCGACCCGGTGACCCTCGTGCCTGTCGACCACGACCTTGAGCGCGACGAGTGCGGCGAGAATCAACCCGATGAGCGGCACTGCCATTCCCGTGAGCGGCGCCAGCAGGACGAGCACGGCCGCAACAGGTCCGGACACTCGCGTCTTCCGGTACTCGGGACGATCATGCAGCAGCCAGAGGCAGATCAGATACGTAGCAACCGGGATCGCTACGGCGAAGCCGGCGCCGACGGCCCCGACCTTCGCGTGGTGCGTGGCCGCGTCGACCGCCGCGGCAAGCCCTGCACCTACCGCCGCCGCCGACGCGAAGATGAAGTAGTGCCCGTAGCCCCAGATGAACGCCTGGCGAAAACTGGTCAACAGGTCGTGAACCGGCCTGTGAAAGTACAGCCACCACATCGAGTACACGATCAGCAGTCCGCCCAGGATGAGCGCCGTCAGGCTCGAGAGCGCTTCACCCGCCGCCAACGCGGACTGAATCGCGGTTGTGGCAGCCAGGATCGATTCGCCAAGGACGATCATCGTCAAGAGGCCATATCGTTCGGTAATGTGATGCGGGTGCCACGTCGTCGGCGAGGCGCTCTCGGCCCACACCGGCACGGACACATCGAGGGCAACCAGGGAAAGGAACACCGGCCAGAAATACTGCGGCACGAGAAGTATCCCGCCCCACAGGATCTGCACGACGGCGAGGCCGGCGGCGTACCGATATGCAGTCGTTCGCCGCTCCGGATCCGACGCAGCGGCCCTGAGCCACTGAACAATGAGTGCTACCCGCATCACGACGTATCCGCCAATGACAGCGATGTTCGCCACTCGCTGCTCGAACAGCGCCGGGATGCCTGCCGCGAGGAGCAACGCACCACTGATCTGCACGAACACCAGCAGCCGATACGGTGTGTCGTCGCAGTCGTACGCCGAGGCAAACCAGGTAAAGGCCATCCACGCCCACCAGAGGGCAAAGAAGACCAGCAGGTAGCCGAGCAATCCTTCAAACGGATGCAATTCGGTGACGGCGTGGTGCAAGCCATTGGCGGCCTGTGCAATCGCGACGACGAAGACGAGGTCGAAGAAGAGTTCGAGCGGCGTCGCCACACGATGCGATTCGTGGGGCGATCGCGCCGGCATCCGCGTCCACCATCGTCCTCGGTGGATGCCTGGAGAGACTGTCTCTGGGTCCAGCATTTCTCGGATTCTACCTTTGCCTTGACCTTTCCCCTGGGGCAGGGATGAGACTGGAGCCGATGGCGAAGTCGTATCACGTGCACCAGTTCGCGGAGTTGGCCGGCGTCACGGTGAAGGCCCTCAGGCACTACGACCGTCTCGGGCTCCTTCGCCCACTGCGGAGCGACGCAGGCTATCGGCTTTACCAGCAGTCAGATCTCGCACGTCTGCAGCAGATCGTCGCGCTCAAGTCGATCGGCCTCCCGCTCAAGGACATTCGCACGCTGCTCGATCGCGCTCCGCTTCCCCTGATCGCAACGTTCAGGCAGCAGCGCGAAGTCCTCGAGGAGAAACGGCGGGCACTCGACCGCGCAATCCAGGCCCTCGTCACCGCCGAGGCCGCACTCGAGGCCGGGGCGTCGTCAACGACTGCCCTCTTACAGGAGGTGATCCAGGCGATGGAGGCTGCCGACATCGACGTGATGCGGAAGTACTACACGGACGAGGCATGGGAGCAGTGGAAGCATCACTACCAGGATTGGCCGCCGGACGAGTGGCGTGCGCTCTATCGCGACGTCCTCGCGGCGATCGATTCCAACCCGGCCGGCCCGGCCGCCCAGGCATTGGCGGATAGATGGCTCACGATTGTCCATGGCGCCAGCCCGCAGGCAGCGGTTCGGACCGGCCTGATGAAGGCGTGGGCGGATCGCGAGCACTGGCCCTCGTCACTGAAGCGACGGGTTGCCGAGTACGACATCGAGCGCGCCACTCGATTCATCACTGAAGCGTTGTGGGAGCGCTGGGAGGCGGAGCGGCTCGAACGTGAACGCGCCGGTGCGCCTGCTCCGCCGCGCGTCACTCAGTCACGCCGAGACCTGTTTCGCACCTGCACGGCCATCCTCGACAGCGACCCCTCGAGCCGGGAAGCTCAGGCGCTCGTCGCCAGATGGCGGGCGCTTCTCGAGGCCGAGAGTGGCGGCGACGAGGAGATCAAACGCGACATGACAGAGGCGTTCGCCCGGCGGCGGAACTGGCCGGCCGGGATGAGACGCTACATGGCCTCGCTGTATGAGCTGGACGTCGACACGTGGGAACGGGTGACCGACTTCATCGAGCGCGCGGCTACAATCGACCCGGGCCATGCGACTGGAGATGGAGCGGCGGCATCACTGGCGTGAGTACGCTCTCGTCGCGCTCGCGTTCGGCCTGAGCCGGCTGCTCTTCTACCTGATCGGCCTGAGGTTCGACTTCAGCCTCGACTGGATGTGGCTGAGCGATCCCGCAGACCTCCAGAATCGACTGCTTCAAACGATCTACTACTTTCACGCCTTTCCGCCCGGGATGGATCTGTTGTCGGGGATCCTCCTGAAACTTGGTGGGCCGCACGCCGCATCCCTCGCGCAACTCACGTTCTGGCTCTGCGGGTTGGTCCTCGTGTCATCCGTGTACTACCTGGCGCGAGCGTCAGGCCTGTCGGCGCCCCTGTCGTTCGTCGTGTCGTTCGCCTTCTCGATGCTCCCGCAGGTGATTTACTTCGAGCATCTCTACCTTTACGAAGAGCCGGTCGCGGCACTTCTGTGTCTCTCGGTGGCGCTCTTTCATGCCGCGCTCAGCCGACGGTCGTGGCGACTGTGGCTTGCCTTCTTCACCGTCTGCGCCATCATCGGAATTACCCGCAGCACGTTTCATCTTGCGTGGTTCATGGTGATGCTCGGTGCCGCACTATGGCTCAACCCGGTGCTCCCGGCACGCCGTATTCTCATCGCCGCAAGTGCACCCGCAGTGCTGCTGCTGGCGCTTTACGTCAAGAACCTGATCGTATTCGGGACCTTCAGTGCGTTTACGTATGGGCCCTCGAGCTACGCGCATGTGACGGTGTCGAACCTGCCGCCCGAGGTCAGGGCGGAGTGGGCACGCGAGCACAAGCTCTCGCCCTTTGCGACACTCAGCCCCTATGCCGGCCCTCGTGAGTACCTCCGCGTGTTCACCGGAAGTCCTTCGAGGGATTGGCCGTCACAGATGACGGAGTTGGATCGACCGACGGTGCACGCGCCGAACTTCAACCACTGGGTCATCCTGGAGGCGAATCGTCAACGAAATGCCGATGCCTTCTATTACCTGCGCACGCAGCCGATCGAGTACGCCACGAGGGCGCTGCAGGGGTTGCGAGACCTCTTCACCCCATCAACCGAGTGGCATCCCTACACTGGAACGGAACGCTCGCCACACTACCAGCATCGGAGTGTCCTCGGCGGCTACGAGGCGGTCGTGAATCGCCTGATGCACGGCTTCCCTGTCGGCCCCGTCGGTCTCTACGTGCTTCTCCCGATAGTAATGGTCTGGACCGTTCGTCGTGCGTGGCAACTCTCGCTCACCGCCGACCGGGAATCGCAGGCGCGCGGCGCGATGCTTTGGCTCTGCCTCTTCAACGTGACGTACATCGTCGGAATCAGCAGTGCCGTCACCTTCCTCGAGTCGTCTCGCT
>JAICEG010000018.1 GCA_025924295.1 Vicinamibacteria bacterium | reverse complement strand
GCATCCAACCTCGAAATGCGAGAGGCGCACTGGATGGAAGCGGTGAAGCGTCATCAGGCGCACCTCGCCTCGTATCGCGACCGATACCGTGAGTTCGTTCAACGCGAGACCGACTTGAATACATCCAGGAGAGTCGGGATCGCCACGTTCACGAAGGCACAGATCGCGGTGAAGGCGTGGTCCGCGGCGCACGGCAAGCTGAAGGCAGCGCTCGATAAGAACGAGCCTCCTGATTTCGCGGCGTTCTTCGCAGCCGTCAGGGATGTGCATGCAGCCTTCACGGAGGGCCAGGCGGTGACCGCGTAATCAAGTGCACGACATTTTTCAACGGAGCAGCAGTCATGGCTAAGTTCGACCACCTGAACACGATCGCTGATTGGGCAGGCGCTCTCGACGCGCTCCTCGATCAGGCCAACACTGCCACCAGCAAAGGGCAGGGGTTGGGTGATGTCCAGAGCGACCTGCGCGCTTTCATCAAGGCATCGCCGGGGAAATGCGACTTCCTCGACGAGATTGCCGTTGCCGCCGCCAACGACCTGTTTGAAACCGAAGTCACGCGTCTGATCGCCTCGATCGCGTCACGAAAGAGGGATCTGGAGATTGCGACGAAAGCGATGAACTCAGTGACCGAAGACCTGCACAAGAGCGAGAGCGATCTCAAGTTCGAGAAGATCATCGAGGCATTGCAGGTGTCGGCGGCGGTCATCGAGGAGCTCAAGGACGTGCGGGACGACCTGACGAACGACGAGAAGGCGATCCTCGACAAAGCCGTAGCCGTGGCGAAAACGGCCGACGAAGTTCAGAAGCTCGTGAAACAGTACAAGGTCACCGAGGAGACCCTGAAAGGCCTGAGCGGCGACTCAGTAGACGATGCCGTCATCAAGAAGCTTCGCACCATCGTCGGCCGTCTGATTCGTGGTGAGCAGCGGTTCCTCGATGTCGTGAAAGCGGCGATTGGCTCGGACGTGACTTTTGAATCCGTCAAGAAGCTCGTCCTGAGGCATGCGGTTGTGTAGGTAGTCCGGTCCCGGTGGCGCGGCAGTTGCCAACCGCGAAGCCGACACGACCTCATGCGTGGCGTCCGGCATCATTCTTGGACTATGTGCGCGCGTGAGTGGATTCAGCAGCGATGGCCGCTATCTCATCCCCTTGTGGGGACTCGCGGTCATCGCCTTTCTCTTCTTCCTTCAGGCTGCGGCCTCCATGTTCATTCCGGTGGTTCTCGGCTTCCTGATCAGTTATGCGCTCGAGCCAGTTGTCGCGTGGCTCGCCCGACACCACCTTCCGCGCGTCGCGGGAACATCTGTGCTGCTATTGACGCTCCTCGGCCTGTCGTTCTGGGGCGGCTACAGCCTGCAGGATGAGGCACGTCAGGCAATCGACTCGCTTCCGGCTGCGGCTGCCCGAGCGCGTCAGCTCGTGACGGATCAGGTTGGCAGCGGAGCTGGGGCCAGCATCCGGCAGGCGGCCGACGAGCTGAACGGGGACACGAATGCCCAGTCAGGCAATTCGGGCGGAGGCACTTCGGAAGCACAAAATGCACCGCGCGCACTGCCCGATCTGTCTGGCCTGCTCCGTCTGGGTGTCCAATCCGTTTTCGCGTTCACCGGATACGTCATGGTGATCGTCTTCATGGTCTTCTTTCTGTTGTTATCAGGGCACCATGTCCGATCGCGTCTCATCGAGATCGCCGGAGCCGATGTGGAACGGCGGCGTACCGTCACCAGGATCGTCAACGACATCAATTCGCAAATCGAACGATTCCTGCTCGTGCGGCTGGTGACGTCTGCGTTCGTCGGGGTGCTCACGTGGGGAGTGCTCGTGTGGCTCGGCGTGCAGAACGCTGCTGTCTGGGGCATTCTCGCGGGCGTGTTCAATTCGATTCCATACTTCGGGCCGGTGATCGTGTCGGGCGGGTTGTTCGTGGTCGGCCTCGCGGAGGGGGGCGGCGTCACCCGCGCGCTGGAGATTGCGGGCGCCGCGCTGGTGATCACGTCGATCGAAGGCTGGCTGATCACGCCGCCGCTGATGGGTAAGGCCGAACGAATGAGCGCCCTGGCGGTGTTTCTCGGCTTGCTATTATGGACGTGGGTATGGGGCGCATGGGGAACGATTCTGGCGGTCCCAATGCTGGCGATCCTCAAGTCAGTGTCGGATCACGTTCCGAGCATGAAGGCCGTTGGCAGGCTGATGGCTCCGTAAGAGGTTGCCGACTCTGCCCGCCGCGCCGCGATGCGATGCCTGACGGCCCTGCTATGGCGAGGCCGGCTGCGGCACGGGCAGGCCGCGATCCCTCATCAACTCGCGTATGACGGCGGCGGTCTCCGGATAGCGCTTGAAGATATCGGGCGTGTACTCGACTCCATCGGCGATCGTCAGCGGCGTCCACCCCTTGCTGTTCTTCACGTCGACGCTTGCGCCCTTCGAGGCGAGAAGCTTCACGAGCGGAACGGATCCACCGCGCAGGACGGCGCCGTGGAGCACCGTGTTGCCGTGCTTGTCGACATCGGTCACGCTGCCGCCGCCGACCTCCAGCAGCAGTTCCACCGCCGCGATCGCTTCTTCCTCCGTACCAGGACTCTCGCCAGGCGCCCAGATCCCTACTCCCGCCGCAACCATCAACGGCGTCGTTCCGTCGACATTCGGCAACGATGGATCGGCGCCGACGTCCAACAGCGTCCGCATCAGCGGGAGATCGACGGCCTTGGAGGCGAGCAGGAACGGCGTCGCCCCAATCCGGTTCAGCATGTTCCGGTTCCCGTCCCGCGGCTCTCTCTTCTGGCGAGCGTTGACGTCAGCGCCATGCTGCACGAGCTTTCGCGCGAGGTCGAGCCCGTCGAGAGCGCCCGATGGGACCGCGCCCGGCAGGTTGTAGCCGTAGTTCGGCCGGCGCGTCCAGGCGAGCTGGTGCAGCGCGGTCCACCCCTGAGCGTCGGCATTCGGATTGGCGCCACGATCCAGCAGCATTGCCGCAAGCTCGTAATGCGCGTTCATCACGGCGAGAACCAGCGCGCTGGTGGCATCGGCCAGAGTCGCGTTCACATCGGCGCCGGCGTCGAGGAGCACGCCGGCGGCCGCGAGATGACCGCCGCGGACGGCAAAGAGAAACGGCGTGAACACACCGCCTGCCGACCGCGCGTTGACATCGGCCCCGGCTTCGATCAACACCTTCGCGACCTCGCTGTGATTCTCGGCGGCAGCCCACATCAGCGCGGTCTGTCCCTTCCACCGTTCCTGCGCAGTCACATCAGCGCCGTGGGCGATCAGTACCTTCACTGCCGCCACGCTCCCGGACCTCGCGGCGGTCATGAGTGCGGTCTCGCCTTCTGGCAAGGCGCCATTGGAATCCGCACCGGCCTTCAACAGCCGTTCGATCGTCGTGCCGCTGCCGTTGATTGCGGCCAGATGGAGCGGGGTGACGCCGTACCGGTTTGCCGTGCGCGCCGCGGCACCCGCATCCAGCAGCAGGTCCACCGCTTCCGGATGGTCCCGCTGCACGGCCCAGTGCAGCGCCGTCGTGCCGTCGGCCTCTGCCTGGTTCACGTTGGCCTTCTGGCGCAGCAACGTTCGAGCGCGTGTGAGATCACCCGCCTTGATGGCGGCAACGAGTGGCGGATCGGCGGCGCGAGCAGTCCCAGTACACAGAAACAGCGCGGCGACCAGCATCACACAGCAACGCAACGCGCCACCGAGAGCCCATGGAACACGACCTCTCTGACTCGGCGCCTGCCCGTAAGTAAAAGTGGCTGTCATAACGACGTGCTCAA
The DNA here is from genome assembly GCA_025924295.1 of Vicinamibacteria bacterium. Taxonomy (GTDB): domain Bacteria; phylum Acidobacteriota; class Vicinamibacteria; order Vicinamibacterales; family UBA2999; genus Gp6-AA40. Next base: position 19,147 of record JAICEG010000018.1, on the reverse strand, counting down.
CGGCTACCTAGATTTCGGAGAGAAGTTCTGGAACGAGCCTACCCGAGCTGTCGCCAAGCGTTTCGGCCGGCACGCCGGCCTTGTCGAGCATGCTGAGCAGCAGGTTCGTCATCGGCGTGTCGAGCGGGTACGCGACGTGACGGCCGCCCTTGAACCCGCCGCCAAACACCGTCAGCGGCAGGTCGTAGTGGGTGTGCAGGTTCGAGTTGCTCAAGCCGGCGCCAAAGAGCAGCAACGAGTGATCGAGGAGGTTGCCGTCGCCGTCTGGAGTCGCGCGCAGGCTCTCGAGGAACGACGCAAACACCTCGGCCTGGTAGGTATTGAGCTTCGCGTAGCGCGCCATCTGCACTGGATTGTCGCTGTGATGCGAGAGCCCGTGGTGCCCCTCCGTGATGCCGATCTCCGGATAGGAGCGGAAGTTCAACTCGCGTCCCAACATGAACGTCACCACGCGGGTGACATCCGCCTGAAACGCGAGTCGCTGCAACTCGAACATCAGGCCGACATGCTGGTCGAACCGCTCGGGAATTCCCACCGGCCGCTCCAGATCGGGCAGTTCCTTCTGTCCATTGGTCTCGACGGTTTGAATCCGTCGTTCGATTTCACGTACGGCATCAAGGTAGTCGGTGACCGTCGTTCGGTCGTTAGGTCCGAGCCTTGCCTGTAACCTCGCCATGTCGGCACTGACAGAATCGAGGATGCTCCGATTCTCACGTGCGCGCTCGAGGCGCTGAGCGGCGGTTCCGCCATCGCCGAACAGACGCTCGAAGACCGCGCGCGGATTGTTCTCTGTCGGCAGCGGTGTCGTCGGCGAACGCCACGCGAGCGTGTTCATGTACACGCAGCTGTATCCATTGCCGCAATTGCCGACGAGGTAGTTGAGATCGAGGCTCAACTCGAGCGACGGCAGCGGCGTGTCCCTGCCGATGACGGGTGCCGCAACCTGATCGGCGGAGATCCCGTTGTAGACGTCGGCACCCGACGTGTGTTTCGGATGCACACCGGTCAGCCACGTGCTCGTTCCGCGCGCGTGATCACCGTTGGCGCCATCCTCGGACGCATCGGCAGAACGATGCGCGAGACCGCTGACCACGAGCATCTGGTTGCGGAAGGGCGCGAACGGCGCCAGGATCGGCGACAGCTCGAAGTCCTCGCCCAGGCCCTTTGGCTTCCAGTAATTGATCCCGCTGAAGTTCATCGACACGCCATTCGGGCAATACACGAACCCGAGTCGGCGCGGAGCATTCGCTGCAGTCCTCGCCGTCATGGACAACGCCGGGACCATGGCGTCGAGCAGGGGCAGTGCGAGCGTGACGCCGATACCGCGGAGAAACGTGCGGCGTGGCAATGCCTGCTTCATGACGATCATGGCTGGGCTCTCCTCATCTGAAACGGTGCGCTCTGCACGATCCCGAGCATGATGCCGGATGCGAGCCGGAAATCGCCGCCGGCAGCCTGACGAAGGATCTCGCGCACGGCCGGCGCATCGGAATACTCGAGTCTCCGGCCGATCGCATACGTCAAGAGCTTCTCCGTAAACGTCGCGACAAAGCGATCGGAGCGGGTGAGAATCGCCTGTCGCAACCCTTCCGGTCCAACGACCCTGGTCCCATCGGGCAGAACCGCCGCCGCATCGATCGCCTGCGATGATTCATCGCGCGTCCGCCATTTTCCGACGGCATCGAAGTTCTCGAGCGCCAGGCCGAGCGGGTCGAGCATCGAGTGACAACTCGAACAGACAGGATTGGCACGGTGGCGGCTCAATCGCTCGCGCATCGACAGAACCTTGCCGGTGCCGTCGGTCGTCGGCAACACGCCCACGTCCGGCAGCGGCGGCGGCGGGGGGGTTCCGAGGACGTTTTCCAGGATCCACTTCCCACGGACGACCGGCGACGTGCGGTCCGGGTATGACGTCAGCGTGAGAATGCTCCCATGCCCGAGCAGGCCTCGGCGCGCGCTGTCGATCGGCCACGTCACACGCCTGAAGTGGCTGCCTTTCACAGTGCGGATGCCGTAATGCAGGGCCAACCGCTCGTTCAAGAACGTGTAATCGGCCCGCAGCAGATCGAGCGCGCTGTGATCCTCGCGCAGGATGCTCGCGAAGAACAGTTCTGTTTCGCGCCGAAACGCCTGCCGCAGGGTATCGTCGAAGTCGGGAAAGTCGTTGGGTGTCGGTCCTGTGAGCGGGATGTTGCGCAGGAACAACCACTGTCCGGCAAAGTTCTGAACGATCGCTTCGGAACGCGGATCGGCCAGCATGCGCTTCACTTGTCCGGCCAGGATTCCCGGGGCCCTGAGCCGGTTCTTCACCGCCAGTTCGAGCAACTCGTCGTCGGGAATGCTGCTCCACAAAAAGAACGAGAGACGCGAGGCCAGCTCGAGATCGCTGATTCGGTAGGGTGCGTTCGGCGCCGCTCCGGGCGCGTCCACCTCGACGCGATACAGGAATTCAGGGCTGACCAGCAGTCGCTTCAGCGCGCGCTCGATTCCCGCTTCGAATCCCCCCTGCGTCTGACCCTCTCGATACAGCGTCAGCAACGGTTCCACATCTGCATCGGTCACCGGACGCCGATACGCACGACGCGTCAGCGTCGAGAGAATCGTCCTGGCACACGACACTTGGCTGGCCTCACTGCTTTCCGGCCGGCAGACGAAAACCCGGCGGCGACTCGGCGTATCACCAACACCGGTCGCTGCGTGTGGGCCGCTGATTTCAACGCTTCGCAGTGCTGCTCCCATCCGCGTCTCCGGGACGTTGTTGCCCGCCGGAAACGGCCGCAGGAACGGCAGCCGGGGCGTTTCGTCGACCGCGGAGGTCTTCTTCAGGAACGCGACGACGATCTCATGCTCGCCGGCTTTCACCGGGACACGGACATCCCAGTTCTGATCGGCCCGATTGCGCTGCTCGCGCACCGAGGGCGTCAGTCGTGCAACGTCCGGCGCTTGCGCCGCTCCCGGACGCTGCCGCGGTGGCTGCACATCGACTGGCTGGCCCGGTGGCGTATCCGCTGCCGGCGCCGTCTGCGCAGCAGCAGCGGGCTGGGGCGCACCACCTCGCCCGCGGCCGGCAGGCGCCGCGGCTGCCAGCGTGAAGACCTCCAGCCGCTCGCCGTCAAGGCTGACTTCCAATTGCTGCGGATCCGCATATGGCGGCATCGACTCGTTCAGATCCCGGGCGAGCCGCACCCGAATCACGTATTCGCCATCGACCGGAAACGTATAACGAATGCGTGTGCCGCCGCGCGTGCCGAAAGGCATCCCCGGCAGGTGATCGTCCTGTCGCAGGTCGTCTGCGAGTCGAAAGTAATCGACGTTCGGGACCGGTGAAGGCGTGCCGAGGGCCAGTCGCGCGATCTTCTGCGCCGCCGTCAGGTAGCGATCCATCAACGTCGGAGAGATCGTCAGCGCGCTCGCGACGTTGTCGAATCCACTGCTGACATCGTCGGCAGGCAGCAGCGTCGTGACGTCCGCCTCGAGATGCAGCAGGTCGCGCACGGCGTTCTGGTACTCGGCGCGATTCAGCCGATGAAGCGGTTCGGTGCGGCCAGGATTCGGACTCTTTGCCGCGGCGCGATCGATCTCGCCTTCCAGCCACGACGCAAGCCCGTTGATTGCTGCTCCGTCCGGCCGCGGCATACCCATTGGCGGCATCAGCCCCGCCCGCAACTTCAGAATGACCTTCTCCCACTGCTCGGCATGGGCGGGGACATTCGAGACATCCAGTTCGTCGAGCGCGATCGGCGTCGCGCCCTGAGCCTTCTGCCGCGTGTTGTGACAGCCCACGCAGTACTGGTTCAGAAGAGTTCGTTGAGGAGAGAGCGCCGACGCGGAAGCCGCAGACGGTTGTTGCGGCGCACTGGCCGCGTGAATGGGATCCACGCTTCGCGGAAGCGAAAGGACTCCCAGAACGGTGACGGCACACATGCCGATCCGCCAGGGGCCAACCCGGCGAACACAAGCCCTGGCAAGGAGCATTCTCGACATCCTGCGCCCGCACTCTCCCTTGCGAAAGTCCCGGAGGAACGCCGTGTCTACCGGATCGGAATTATAAGGCGAGATATAGAATCGGCAGCGAACTGTCTGGGACGCCGGAACGGGAGGTCTTATGAAACGCAGCCTGTCGCCGTGGTTGCAGCAGCACAAGCTGATCCTCTGGCTTACCGCCGCTGTTGTCGCCAGTGGGTTGACCCTGTCAGAGTGGTCGTCGATCAGCGTCATTGTCCGCGCGCAGAGCCCGACCGCGCCCGCGGCCTACCAGGACCGTTTCATCACGACCAAGGAAGGCCGACGAATTCACTACCTCGATTGGGGTAGCGCGGGGAAGCGGCCGTTCATCATGCTTCACGGCATCAATCGATCCGCGCACACCTTCGATCACATCGCCCCCCTTCTTCATCGCGATTTTCACGTCATCGCGATGGACCTGCGCGGGTTCGGCGACTCGGATTGGTCTCCCAAGGGCGAATACCTGGTCGAGGACTTCGTTCGAGATCTGCACGACCTCGTCCAGCAACTGAACCTGCGCGACATCGTGCTGACGGGGAACTCGATGGGCGGCCGCGTCGTGCAGGTGTACGCCGGGCTCCATCCCGACAGAACGGGCAAGGTCATCGTCGAGGACGTCGGGCCGGAGCGTCCCGAGTCCGTCACCACGACCTTGACGCAACGGATACAAAAGGAAACCGAGGGGTGGGCATCGGAGGAAGAGTTACTGGCCTCGATGCGGCGAGGGCAGACGCGAATTCCGGAAGAGACGCATCGGAATTGGGTTCGTCACGAGACCAAGAAGCTGCCGAACGGACGCATCGTCTGGAAGTACGATCCGAACGTCACGCAGGGACTCGGCCCGGTGGACCTCTGGAAATACATCAAGCAGATCAAGGCGCCAACGCTCTACATGGTGGGCGCGAGGAGCAACCTCGTGCCGCGCGAAACACAGGAACAGCTGAAGGCCTTCCCACACTTCGAGGTGGTGACGATTCCCGATGCCGGTCATTATCCGCATCTCGACACGCCTGGCGTCTGGCTCGCCGTGGTGAAGGCATTCCTGGCTGGATAGTGTCTAGACCGTTGTGGCGGGCCCGGACGCGAATTTAGTACTCGTTGCGAGCACCGCACAACGGTCCGCCGCGCAGAGCGCGGCAAGAAGACACTGGAACGTCGAGGGCTTCGCGGATATCAAGGGCGAAGCCCTTGACTCGTTACTGTTCCCGGGTGATCTGGACGACGCCGACGCCGTTCTCGATGCGAATCGTCGTGCCATATCGCTGGGAGAGCCGCGCGAGCCTCTCGAGACTCCTGACGGCGCGTGGCGAGGTCGGCCTCCGCGGCAGGCCACGGCGGCCCGGAGTCTCCACTCCAAGGTCAACGGGATGGATCTGCAGCGAAAGCGGAAGGCCTGCGTCCAGAGTCGCGATTGCCACTGCGCCTTCCCACCATCTTTCGTCGTCGGAACCGAAGCGGATTGGAGCCTCGCCGGGTGATATTCCCATCGCGAGGCCGTACATGTCGGTTCCCGCATCATAGGGATCACTTGCGTGCGCATGTCCTTGGCTCGGTCGATATATGAAGTTGCCGAGGCTGTAGAGAATCGCGCCGCGCTCGTAGACCTCCACACCTCGTAACTGGTGCGGACCATGGCCGACGACAAGGGCCGCGCCAGCGTCGATGGCTTGTCGTGCGAAGGTTCTGAAGAACTCGGCGGGCTCGTCGCTGTCGTTGCTCGGCTCGTGGCTATGGACCGAGAGCACGACGGCATCGGCAACCGCGCGAGCGCGACGTACTTCAGCCAGGATTTCAGAGACGTCACCGGCGTCAGGAATGAGGGTCACCGAGGTCGCGGTCCCCTTCCTGATCGTGGCGCCGAACGCCTCCAGACGATCGCTGCCGCTCGAATCGTGGCTCGGCAGCGCCGTTGACTGTCGCAAGGTCTCGTACGTTCGCGCATCCACGGTCACATCCGCGGCGTATCTCAAGAGGTTGATACCGGGCCATCCCTTGCTGTTGGCCGAAGATCGCTTCGCCATCGACGCGGGCGACGCAGACGTGGCAACGGCGAGCACAGCGATCTTTCGCGGGCCGGAACCGACCAGGACCGGCGCTCGCGCTTCATCGAGGTACATGCCGGCTCCGGCAGGGAAGAGCCCCGACGCTGTCAGGATGGCACGGGTGTCGAGCATGCCGGGCATGCCGTAGTCGGTCGCATGATTGTTCGCCAGGCCGACGACGTCGAATCCGAGCGTCTTCAGTTCCGAGGCTTCGCGTGCCGATCCAAACGTCCATCGTGGACTCCGGCTGCGGCGAGCTTCTTCAGACCGGTCGTCTCCGATCAGGCTCATCTCGAGGTTTCCAATCGCCACGCTCGCGCCACGCACGACCTGGACGATGGTCTCGAATTCGGCGTCCCTGTCCGATGCAGTGATCGCGTCGCCAAACATCAGATCGCCAACGGCGGCGATGGTCACCGGCCCGGTGGGAGGAAGGGCCGGCGGCACTACCGCTGGGCTCCCGGCGTCGTCGGGCACCGTGCGTGACCATCCGATCGCGTAAAGCAGGACAAGCGCGATCGCAACCAGCACCGCAGCACCAGCCCAGACACTCTTCGTGTGCTTGACCTTCATGCGTACTCGAGCTCGCTGTTTCACGAGAGTATCAAGCGGCACGGCGGCTTGACGATACTCGAGTGTCGTGCAAGACTCAGCGCGCCTTTCGCTTCAGTCCGGGAGGAGCGCCAACATGAGCACGGCCAGCACGTTGGTGTGGACGTTCTCGCGGCTGTCGGTCCTGGCGGCTGCCGGTTTGGTCATCGCGTCGCCCTGGAGCCAGCCTGTCATCGGAGAGGGAGCGGGCGCCGCCCAGGCGCCGAATGCCGGCCGGCTCGATCCTGCACGCGAGCTGGTGATGAAAATCGACGCGCCCTTCACGCTCGCCGCCGTTGGCGACGTCTTTGGCGCAATGGCGCCCATCACCCCGCTGCAGGAGCCACGACTGCAGAGCCTGTTGAAAATCATTCGCGATGCTGACGTTGGATTCGCGAACGCTGAATCCTCGATCGCCGACCTGCCGCGCTTCACTGGCCCCTTCGGCGGTCTCCTCGCACCGAAGCAGGCGGCGGCCGATATGAAGGCAATGGGCATCACAGTCGTCAACCGCGCCAACAACCATACTGGCGACAACGGCGACGAAGGGATGTTCTCGACAAATGCATTGCTCGACGAAGCCGGGGTCGTGCATGCCGGCACCGGACGGAATCTCGAAGAAGCGCGCGACGCGGCCTATCTGGTGACACCGAAAGGACGCGTGGGGCTCGTCGGGTTGATGCCGATCAGCGAGGGCGCGCCCGGAGACAACCAGGGCTACTCGTTCCTCCGCACGGCTGCGACCTCCCGTTCGGGGAACATGGGGGGCCGTCCCGGGTTGAATCCGCTTCGACTGACCACCTACAACATCGTCACTGCGGACGAATTTCAGGCGTTGAAAAAGATCCACGATGCAGTGCTCGCGCGGCGCGGCGAAGTGTCGGTGCCCATCGCGCTTCCCGCTGAACGAGCCGATCGCGCGGATCGACTGGAACTCTTCGGCAAGAACTACCGGATCGGCCCGCGGACCGGCGACCTGCGCTATGAGATGAACGCGAGCGATTTGAGGGAGAACCTGCGCAGCATCCGCAACGGGAAGTTCTTCTCGGACTTCATGATGGTCGCGGTCCACGCCCACCAGAACAGCTACGAGTTCCAACGCTACTCGTTCGACAACGACGTGCCTGACTTTCTCGTCGAATTCGCCCATGCCGCCATCGACAATGGCGCCGACGCATTCCTCGGCCAGGGTGTGCACACGCTTCGCGGCATCGAGATTTACAAGGGCAAGCCGATCTTCTACGGACTGTCCAATTTCGCCTTCTACATGAACTCGCCGGTCGGCGGCGAACAGGCCAATCCGCCAGGCGATTTGACGCGCGCGGAACGCAACCAGGCCAACATCGATCGCCTGCTCCTGTCGCATCAGGACAATATGGAAGCGCTGCTCGCCGTCAGCCGCTTCGAGCGCGGCCGGCTGGTCGAGGTCCGCGTCCACCCGGTGGATGTCGGCAAGGGCCTCCGGCCCATTTCGAAGATTGGTATCCCCATGATGCCGACGCCCGAAGTCGCGCGCGAGATTCTCGAAAAGGTGCAACGGCTGTCGAAGCCCTTCGGCACGAACATGACGATTGAGAATGGCGTCGGCGTGATTCGCGTCGCGGCGCCGCAAAACTCGACGGCCGGCGCGCAATAGAGCCGTTCTTCACACGGTGTAGAGGCGGGTCTTCAGACCCGCCTTGACTCGCCGCTACACGGTCCGTTCAAAAAAACGAGCCGCGCGATTCGTGCTCGCGCGGCTCGTCATCAACGCCGAACAAATCGCCAGAGGGTTGACGGCCTCAGAAGTCGACGCGCAAGTTGAGCCTCATCAGACGCCCGGCCAGGATTTCCCGCGGGCTCAGCAGCGAGGGTCCGTACGCGGTAATCACGCGAATGACGGCGTTGCTGTTGAAGGCGTTGAAGATATCCACCTGCGGCCGAAATCGCAGCCCATTGACAGTGAAGTCCCGCGAGAAAGAGATATCCAGTTGGTTCGACCGCTCGAGGGTGTACTCATCCGGCTCGCTCAAGAGCAGGTTCACACTGGGCTGGACCAAGCCCGGCGCCTGCGCGCGCGCCACTGTGTACGTGACGGGCAAATCCAACCCGGTGAAGTCGCCTTCACGATCGCTTTGCTGGCCAGGCAGGCTCGAGAAGACGCCGCTCACCCGGAACTTGTACGGCAGCGGCACGGTGCCACTCAGCTTGACCTGCGTCCGGAACGCATACGATCGATCGCAGAAGCGCAGGGAGTTCGGGTCGTCGGTCTCGCAATCATGAATGTGTGTCTTGCCCGAGTTGACCCCGCCCTGTACCTGCGCTCCGGCACGCAACCGCGCGATGAAGGACAGATCGACGCCGTGGTAGGTCCGGGAGTTCTCGCCAGAGTTCGTCGCGTATTGGTCGACGAGGCCGAACTTGGCGGGATCGATGCTGTAGACATCGAGCGTCTGGCCGTTGAGGCGCGGGTCGGGGATCCGAATGATTGAGTAGTCCGCGTGGGTGGTCGCCAGGTTGTCCGTCCACAGCATGTCGTGGTACCGGCGGTGGTAATAGCCGAGGGTGGCCGACAGCCCCGGCCTCAGCTCCTGCTGCACAGACACGTTGTAGAGCATCTGATACGGCCGCTGCTGGTCCGGGTCGGGAGTGGGCCGGCCGGCCGGCCCCCAGAAATTCGGGTTGGCAAGCGGACCCAGTTCGCTCTCCTGCGCGATGTCGTCCCTGTTGGGATCGGTCCACGTGGCGGTCGTCGAGCCGCCGCTCCCTGGGTTGTAGGCGGCCGCCAAGTTGTCCCCGAAATTCTGCAGGTACCGGCCCACGGCGCTCTTCACGGCGGTCTTGCCGTTCCCGAACAGATCGTAAGCCACCCCGAGTCGGGGTGAGATGTCCGTGAAACGCGGGATGTACTTGTAATCGGCCTGTGTGAACACCCGCTCCGGCGCAAACCGGCCGGCCGGCATCGTCTGATCCCGGATACTCGACTTGATGTAGTCGAACCGGATTCCCGGGTTCAACGTGAGCCGCCCGCGAGTCCACGAATCCTGCACGTACAGGCCGACATCGTGGTCGAGCCCGGTGCGCCTGACGGTGGGGGTGGCGTTGATACTCACCGAAAACGGTACGCCGTTCCGATAGCGCTGTTCGATGGAGCCGTTGTTCGATCCGGTGTCGATATTCACATCGCCCTGGCTGTACGTCACACCGAACTTGACATTGTGCTCGCCGGTCACCCACGACAGGCTCGTCATGAAGACGTCCGACGGCATGTTGTAATCACTGATCCCACTGGGAGGGCCGTTCCACCGCCAGTCGAGCGCAGCGTCATACTTCCGGATGTCGCCGTAGTCGGTGCCCGGCGCGCACTGAACCCAGGCGACGAAGCAGGTGGCCTGACGCACGCTGGGGGGATACTGCAGTTCGGCATGCCAGAAATTGCGTGTGTATCCGGACTCGAGGAGCAGCCGGGAGGTCAGCGTCGACGTTGACCGTAGCTGGACCAGGTACGGCCGGTTGGGATAGGCGTTGAACGCCTCGGGAGCGCCATTGAGCTGCTCGATGTTGAATCCGGGGCGGTCCCGTGGGTGCCAGCCATACGATCCGGTGATCCGGCTGTTCCCGATCTGCATGGTCCCCCGGCCCGTGAAAGCCCCGAACGTGGTGTCATCGATCGCCTGGGACCCGTCTTTGTGCGTAATGCCCGGCAGCTTGTTGAAGTTCGCCCACCTCCGGGCCGACCCGTAGAACCATATCCGGTCGCGCACGACCGGCCCGCCCACGCTGAAGTTGGCGTCATACAAGTGGTCCAGGCCCCCTTCGAGCGTAAATCCCTGGGCGCGGAGCTCATCGTCGATGTTGCTTGCCTGCATGCTGTCGCTCGCGTATGTCAGGACAGAGCTCACGCGGAACTCGTTCCCGCCGACGCGCGGGATCATGTTGATCACCACGCCGCCCGTCCGGTTCTCGGCGTTCGAGCCCGCGGTCGAGTAGGCCATCTCCTGATAGTCCGCCTCGTTGTGATAGATGATGGTGAACCAGCCTTCGCCCCACCCCGCGTTGGCCCCGTTCATGCCATCAATCTGGACGTTCAGGTCCTCGCCCCGGCTGCCGAACGCGGTCAGCGTCCCCTGCTGGTTCGTCGAGCTGCCGCCGACGTCGAACCGCCCCATGTTGACCGAGGGCAGCGCGTTTCCCATGGTGGTGAAGTCCCGGCCCGTCGGGATCGCATCGAGCACTTCGCGCGTCAGCACCTCCTCGCGCGTCGAGCTCACCACGTCGACGATCGGCGAATCACCCGTGACGGTGACGGTCTCCTCGATCGCTCCGACCTGCATCTCGGCGTTCACCGGCGCCACGAAGTTCGCGGTAAGAACGATTCCCTCGCGCCTGATGCTACCGAACCCCGGCAGCGTGAAGACGACTCTGTAGGTGCCCGGGCGCAGGTCCACGACCCGGTACTGCCCGTTGGTATCGGTGACGGCGGAACGAGACCCCTCGATGATTGCCGGGCTGGAGACTTCGACCGTCACGCCCGGCAGCACGGCGCCGGTCGTGTCGCGCACCACGCCGGCGATGGCGGTCTGGGCCTGCGCCCCGACCATGTTCGGCACTGCCAGGAACCCGATAGTGACAAGAAGTAGCGTCCGCCGCAGTCTACTGTGCATACGCCCACTCCCCGGGACAATTCGCCCGTGAACGGAAACACGAGGCACCTTCTCTCAAATCATGGCGACTCTCTTAACACACGAACATGTGGTCATCAAGCGATTTGAGAAGCGCCCTAGCGCCTGAGGGTCAACTCCACCAGCGTTGCGGCAGCCGCTTCGCGATCGAGGTCGCGACAGGTGGCAATCAGGCGTTCGAATTGGGCGGCCGGAATGGGCACACCGGGGATCACGCCGCGAATGCGGCGTGCTTCCTCGTCGAAGTCCCAGATGAACTCACGGCCGGTCGCCTGTTTCGTGTAGCTCTTCCCGTCCTTTGTGAAAATCGTGATCCGGGGACCGAAGAGCGTCATCTGGTGTGACGGAATGATCGTCACGCGCTTCATCAGCTCCAGCACTTCCGGCGGGTCCGGCGTGCCTGGGAGCATCGGGAACCCGCGCTTCACGACGCCATACGCGCTGTAGTACCGCGTGCCGCCGCGGCGCGGTTCGCCGATGTCCTCGCGCTGCGTGGCGAACGCCGGGCTCGGATACTGCGTCTCCATCCAGTTCACGACCGCCTCGACACGATCGACATCTTCATATCGGATGTTGTGTTCTTCGCACAGGCGGGCCGTGACGTCGACGTGCGCGATGTTGTAGCCGGGAATCGAATAGATTCGGTACAAGGTCTCGAGAATCATCCACGATGTACCGAGATCGCGCGTGAGGGCGTCGAGGCTCGTACGCAACTGGCCGGTAAAGCTATACGTCAACTCGCCCGTGTTGTTGCCGGCGAACGCGACGTAGAACCCGGCCGGACCTTCGAGCACCGCCTCACCACCGCCCACCCCGCCGCGTTTGGCCAGCGCGACGGCCAGCATCGCGTTGCGCACCGCGGCGCCTTCACGCAGTGCACGGCTCTCGAGGTTGGCACCCGCCAGGTTGGTGCAGAGCGAGATGACCGCATGGACCTGGTCCGCATCGAAGCGCATGATCTTCGCGGCGGCGATGGCCGCGCCAAAGATGCTGAAGACCGGCCCGGCGTGGAACCCGCGCGCCATGACCGTCGGGATCCAATCGGCCGCCATGCGCTCCATCACCTCGTAGCCCGCCACGATCGCGGTGATGAAGTCTCGTCCCGATGTGCGTTCGTTTTCTGCGGCGACGAGGGCGGCCGGGATGATCACCGTGCCCGGATGCGTGAGCATGCGGAACGTGTCCCACTTCCCGCCGGCGAACATCATTTCCGCGTTCGCGAAGGCCGCGCCGCCTTTGGTCGCCTTCGCGCCGGACACCATGATCGTCCCGCCGGTCTTGGCGCCGCCTTCCTCCTCGGTCACAAAATCAATCGCCTGTTTACCTGCAGGCATCTGCGAGCCGACGAGCGCCGAGGCAATGTTCTGCAGCGTGAGCCCCTTGGCGCGGTCGACGACGGCCGGCGGAAGGTCTTCGTAGCGCAACCGCACCACCCAATCGGCGAACTGGCGGCTCAGTGATTTCGACCCCGCGGTGCGCGCCGCAGCCTGCGCCTGCTGCCGGCTCGCCGCGAGAGCCGACGGGTGTATGCCCAGGCCTCCAGAGAGTGCCGCTGCCGCGAACATGGACTCCTGCAGGAAGCGCCGACGATCCCGCCTCGAAGAATGGTTTGTCATGACCTGTCAGTATCTGAGGGTCAACCCGATGCGGATGAGCCGCCCCGGGAGGATCGCTGTCACGCGATCGAGATTGGGGCCGTACGCGTTGGTCTGGCCGGTCACCGGGTTCGCATTCAACGCGTTGAAGATGCTCAGCTCGGGCCGAATCTCCACATTGGACGCCCGCACTGTCTTCGAGAAGCTCACGTCCAGTTGGTTGACCGTATCGAGGAACAACGTGTTCGGCTGGTTCAACCGGACGGTGACCGACGGCTGCGTAAGCGTGGGGAGGACCGCCCTCGTGACCAGATACGTAAGCTGACGCGCGGCACCCGGCACGCTTTGGAAGACCCCGCTTCCACGAATCCCCCATGGCAATTCATAGGTACCCGACACCCGGAAGAGCGTGCGGAACGGCACGTCGTACGTCGTCTGGTCGCAGTACAGGAGGTTGTTCGGATCCTGCACGTCGCACGTGACCGAGATCGTCCGCCCGGTGGAGGTGCCGCCGTTCAGCGCAGCGCCCCGCCACCTGAGGGCCATCGTCACGTCAACACCCTGGTAATACATGCGATTGTTCGGTGAGTTGTTGTCCAGCAGATCGACGAGACCGAGCGCCGACGGGTGCAGGTTGTAAACGGGAATCGTCTCTCCGGCAACCATCGGATTGGGCACCGACGTCAAGGTGTAGGCCGAGATCGGAGCCAGGAGATTTTCCGTCCAGATGATCTCGTTGAAGTCGCGGCGGTTGTAGCTCACCGACAGGCTGACCCCCTGGGCCACCTCGTGCTGGACGGCCAGGTCGTAGACCCATTGATACGGCCGGCTGATGCCGGGCGACGGATTCTGGTTCTGGCGGACGCCGAAGTTGACGTTGCTCGTTGGACCGATTTCGTTCTCCTGCGCGATGTCGTCGCGGTTCAGATCGTTCCAGGTTCGTGTGTCGGTGGAGATCACCATCGGGTTGTAGGTGGCGGCGAAACCAGTGCCCTGCGACTGCACGTACGATCCGAGGTTGCCTTTGAGTGCGGTCTTCCCGGTCCCGAAGAGGTCGTACGAGACGCCAAGCCGCGGCGACACGTTCCACCAGGTTGCAATGTCGGGAATCGCGTCGAACTGGCGCGCCGGGACGAAGCGGCCTGCCGGCACGGATTGCGCTGGAATCGAGCTGTTGAAGTAATCCACCCGCAGCCCCGGCGCGATCGTGATTCGCCCCCTGGTCCACGTGTCCTGGACGTACACGCCCAGGTCGGCATCGACCTCGTTCTTGCTGCCGGTCGGCGTGTTGTAGATCAACACCTGCGTGGGCACGCCGTTTCTGTACTGCTGTGTCAGATCCGCGTTGATATCCTGGCGGCGATCCTGCTGCCAGCCGACGCGTTGCTGCACGCCTACCTTCATGTTGTGCGAACCGGTCACGTACGACAGGGACGACTGGATGTAGTGGCTCATCGTCGGCATCCGCTGCGGGCCGGTCTGGACACCCGTGCCGGTGACGGCCGCGACGGTATTGAGATCGAGGGTCAGGTCCCGGTGGGGGATGCTGCCGTAGCCCGTTCCCGGAGGGCACGAGTTGAATGCCGTGTGGCACGTACCGACGAGCACTTCGGGAACGTACTCATACTTGGCGTTGTTGTACGTCTGGTTGTAGCCGACATCGAGCAACAGGTGACTCGAGGGCGTCCACGTCCATTTCGCCTGCGCGATGTGCTGAGCGGGCTGGCTCTGCCTCAGGCTCGCTTCCGGAGCGATCGTTGCCGACAGGTTGGCGTGACCGCGTTGCTTCTCCGACCAGGTGAACAGCGAAGTCACCTTGTTGTTCGGGGAGATCTGCCACGTGAGACGGGCAGGAAACGCCTTGATGCTGTTGTCGTCCCGGGCCTGCGTGCCGTCGGCATTGAACGCGCCGCCGACATAGTTGTTGTACGCCCAGTTCCTCCCCGAGACGAAGAACCAGAGACGGTCCTTGATCACGGGACCTGCCACTGTGTAGTTGATGTCGTACTGCTTGTAGAGCTCCGCTGGCGTGGGCAAGCCGCGTGCGATCAGGTCGTCGTCCAGGTTCTGGCTCGCCAGATCGTTGTTCGAGTAATTGGTCAGCAGCTCCGCCGACAGCGTGTTGCCCCCGGTTCGAGGAATGCGGTTGACCAGCACACCGGAAAGCTGGTTCTCCGCGCTTCCCGCGCTCACCTGGACGGCGATCTCCTGCGTCTGGGCTTCGTTGTCGTAGACGCACGCGCACTGGCCACCGGCAAACATGGCATCGGCAACCATGCCGTCGATGAGGGTGCGCGAGTCCACGTTCAGGGAGCCGTGTACGGTCAGGCTGCCGCCCTGCCACATCGATGTCGAGCCTCCGACGTCGAACTGCCCGGTCGAGACCGCGGGAACGGTACCGGCCATGGTCACGAAGCTTCGTCCGGTCGGGAGCGCCTCGAGCATCTCGCTGTTGACGACGTCTCGACGCTGACTCGATTGCACGTCGACGATAGGACTCTGCCCGCTTACGGTGATAGCCTGCTCGACGCCGCCGACGGCCATGTCCACATTGACCGGCGCCACGAAATTGGACTCGAGCACGATGCCGTCCCTGATGACGGTGGTGAACCCCTGGAGCGTGAACGTCACCCGGTAGGTGCCGGGACGGAGATCGACGACTCGATACTGACCGGACTCGTCGGTCACTGCCGACCGGGACTTCTCGATCAGAGCGGAGCTGCTGGCCTCGACGGTGACACCAGGCAGCACTGCACCGGTGGAATCCCTCACCACACCGGCGATTGCACTCTGGCCGCTCTGGGCCGACGCGATAGAGGGCACCGCAACCGCAAGCACAACGAGGATCAGGCGCGCGAAGTGTCTGGACATCGCCTCTCTCTCCTGCGGACGAGTCGATAACTTCGGCGGAGTCTATCCCATCGTTGCGGGTTCGGCATTACCCGTCATGGTGAGACGTCACGTAGCAGATGAGCTTTTGAGACGAGGACGATCAGATCACTGTGCCCCCGTCAGCATGTTCCGGATCGAGTAGTTGCCCTCGTGGCAGGCGTACTCGAAGATCGGCCCGCCCGTGGTCATCGGCATCACCGCGGTCCACGGTCGGGTGAAGACATGTGGATCGTCAACCGTGAACTGGTAATCGATCGCATCCGGGCCGACGCGAGTGAACCGCTCGACGAGCCGCATCGTGTCGCCCGACCCGCGCAAGGGATTCTTGTCCACGAAGTTGGTCGTCTCGACGACCAGCGTGTCGCCCTCCCAGCGTCCGCGCGAATCGCCCATCCAGTTCCTGATCGCTGGCGACAAGTGGGGCCGGCCGTCGAGCGGCACGATGCGCGATTCGTTGATCAACTCCTGCGCGATGACGACGTAGCCAGGCGCCTGGAAGATCTGATGACTGCTGCTATAGAAGCTGCCGATCTTGATGACGCCGCGCGTGATGCACCGCGTCCAGGCGGGGTACTCCTCCCATGGGTTGACGGACGCCCGCACGCGAGTGGCGGCGGCACGTGCCGCGATGCGCTCCCGTCCTTCAGCCGTGAGCGCGGGGAGACGGCCGTCCGGAGGGTCGACGATGAGCGACGTGCGCGTCAGCGCCTTTCCGGGATCCCGCCAGAAGGCGTTATAGGTTCCGGGATCGCCCGGCGCTGGTGGCCTATCGGCGCTGAGTCGTGCTGCTTCCTCTCGTTCTTCTGCTTCCTCCGGTGTCAGCGTTGCTGCATCGCGAAGCGCGTCCGGACGTTCGAGCGGTGTGGCGGTCTGGTTCGACCATAGCCCCTGGAGGTCGGGATCGCCCCACGGAGTGCGCGGCGCCACGTACTTCTGCGCTTCGCCTGGCAGCACCGTGAAACCCAGAGCGGCGACCACCGTCACGACCCGGAGTCCGATCACGAAAGAACGCGTGAGCACGTGTGCCTCCAATGGAACACAGTTTCTTCGTGGGAAGGGTACCTGAAGAGCCGGCATTGTGGATGGCGGCCGGAGTCAGGGCCTCTCTTGACAGTGCGCACCGAGCGCCAGCACACTCCTCGCACGAGCGGAACCCGCGTGCCGCGGACCGCGCGTTCGAGCAAGCAAGGAGGCCGGCATGCGCGCGTCTTTCGGTATTCTGCCGGGCATTTTCTGCGGGATCCTCGTGGCAGCCTGGTACGGTGTCCCGGCCGGGGCGGCGCCGCAGGCTGAGGTCCGGACCGCCGCAACGCCCGCGCAAGCCACCACGATCCGCGAGTTCACCAAGCAGTACTGCGTCTCGTGTCACAACGAGCGGCTGAAGACGGGCGGCCTCGCGCTCGACGGGCTCGACTACGAGCATCCCGCCGCCGATGCGACCGTGTGGGAGAAGGTCATCCGGAAAGTGCAGGTCGGCATGATGCCGCCTGCCGGCGTTCCCCATCCCGACGCGGCAACGCGGCGCGCACTCGTGACGATGCTCTCGGGTGTGCTCGATGAGGCGGCGCGCGCCAATCCCAATCCGGGACGCCCCGCGCTGCATCGTTTGAACCGTACTGAGTACGCCAACGCGATCCGGGATCTGCTCGACCTCGACGTGGACCCCGCCACACTGCTCCCGCCAGACGACTCGGCCTACGGGTTCGACAACGTGGCCGACGTCCTTGGTGTATCCGCGACCCTGATGGAGCAATACGTCAGCGCGGCGGGCAAGGTCAGCTCGCTCGCCGTCAGTGATCCAGACGTGAGCCCGGCGGCGGAGGTCTACACCATTCCGCAGGACGCATCGCAGGACAGGCACGTCGAGGGACTCCCGTTCGGGACGATCGGCGGCATTCTCGCGAAGCCCACGATCCAGATCGCAGGTGAGTACGAACTGTCCGCGACGTTCTTCCGCACCAACCTCGGCGTGCTTCGTGGTCTCGAGTACGAGCACCAGCTGGAGTACGCGGTCGACGGCATGCGCGTGCATCTCACCAAGCTCGGTGGCCCCGAGGACTGGGCCGCGAACCTGGAGAACAACACGCTCATTGCCGATGAAATCGAAGAGCGCGCCAAGGTTCGCGTGCACCTGCCCGCTGGCCCGCGTGAGGTCACGGCGGCGTGGCTGAAGAAGAGCGATGCGATCGATCCCGTCCGGGCGACGCGGCCGATCCGCAGTTCACATGACACCCGCGACCCGCTCGGGATCCCGCACCTCATGACGTTCACGATCGCCGGGCCCTTCAAGCCCGAAGGCGCTGGTGATACGCCGAGCCGTCGCAAGATCTTCACGTGCACGCCCGCTGCCGGCGCGGAAGATCGGTGTGCCCGGCAGATCATCACGACGCTGGTGCGTCGCGCGTACCGTGGACAGGGGACCGATGCCGACATCGAGCGGCTGATGAACTTCTGGCGCGAGGGCCGCAGGCAGCGCGACTTCGATCGCGGCATCCAGGTCGCACTGCAGCGCGTCCTGGCCAGCCCGAAGTTCGTGTTCCGCGTCGAGCGCGAGCCCGCACAGCTCGCCACGGGTCGTGCCTATCGTCTCAGCGATCTCGAGATCGCCTCTCGTCTCTCGTTCTTCCTCTGGAGCAGCATCCCCGACGACGAGCTGCTCGATGCGGCGACGCGAAACCGGTTGAAGGATCCGGCCGTGCTCGAGCGCCAGGTTCGCCGCATGCTGGCCGATCCGAAGTCGGAACGCTTCGTGGCCAACTTCGCCGGCCAGTGGTTGTACCTGCGGAACCTTTCGAATCATCAGCCGAACTCGATGGTGTTCCCCGATTTCGACGACAACCTTCGCCAGGCATTCTGGCGCGAGGCGGAGCTCTTCTTCGAGAGCATCGTGCGCGAGGATCGCAACGTGCTCGATCTGATGACCGCTGACTACACGTTCGTCAACGAACGCCTTGCGCTGCACTACGGCATCCCGAACGTGTACGGCAGCAACTTCCGTCGTGTGACGCTGACCGAGGATGCGCGCAAGGGGCTGCTCGGCAAGGGCGCGATCCTGACCGTGACCTCGCACGCGACGCGAACCTCGCCGGTCGTGCGCGGTAAGTGGATCCTGGACAACATCCTGAACGCACCGCCGCCACCGCCGCCGGCCAACGTGCCTCCGCTGCCCGAAGGCGAGGAGTCGGGCCGCGTGTTGTCGATGCGGGACCGGATGGAAGCTCACCGCAAGAACCCGGTCTGCGCGAATTGCCACAAGCTCTTCGATCCGATCGGGCTCGCGATGGAGAACTTCGATGCCGTCGGGCGGTTGCGCGAACGCGACGGCGGGTCCCTCGGCGTGCCCATCGATGCATCGGGCGAG
>JAICEG010000017.1 GCA_025924295.1 Vicinamibacteria bacterium | reverse complement strand
TCCTCGACAACGTGTGGGACACCAGACAGTAGAGGCACCCCCTGGTTCGGGCTTTCTCAACGACAGAGCCGCGCTTGACGAGTGTGGTCCACTCTTCTCCGGGCGCGAGGCGCCTTGGGATTGGATCGACGTGCTTGACGACCGGTGCAGGCTCGCCGCCGCGCCGAAACAGACGGAGAAGCGGATGTGAGTAGTACGCGAGCTCGAAGGCGGTGATCGTCGTCTTCGCATCCCCGACGTTCTGCACCCAGACAAACAGGTGGGGCTCGGCCGGGAAATCGCGAGTGGGCTGCGTCGGGATCATGTTCGGGTTCGAGGTGACCGACAGCCTCGGCCCGGATCGAACCCATCTCAAGAGTTCCAGACCAAGTGCCAGACACCCTGTGACTGCGCCGATCCAGGCCGCCCATTCAGTCGCGTTCACGGATGAATACTAACGGAGCAACGTAAACTGCCCTGCGCCCGTGGAACGTGCCGCAGACCAACCCAGCTCAATCGATCATGCCTACCCAATGGTTGAACCTGTAGATGTGGTCTGACCCATAGTGCACCTTCGCTTTCATGCCCTTGCCCTTCGGCCTGCTATTGAAGGCCGCCAGATTGTCGGTGTTCTTGATCACGGCGACAGTGTTGGGCCCGAAGGTGAAGGGGACCTCGTCGACGATCTTGTTGTCGGTCCACGTCTGGCTTTGGATGCCGGCGACGATGGCGTCCTTGAACCTCTGGAGATCGATGATGCTCATCAGCACCACTGAGTTCATGCTGCTGATCCTACCGCCGCTCTCTTCGAACGGGTTAGGCAAACCCAGGTCGTCGCGGTGCAGCGCGTAGTCGTTCTTGACGTAGCCGGCACAGTCCTTGGCGTTCGAAGCGTTCCCACCCCGCGTGCGCTTGTCGATGACGTCGCATCCACAATCCTGGCAAACCTTGCCCCTGGTGTAGTTCTTGTGAGCGTGCTTGCACACCGTGCATAGATCCAGGTGCAAGCCGATGCCTTGATGGCATACCGAGCATGTGTTCTGGCTCTTCCTCGAGTACACCAACTTCTGCAGCTTCAGGAAGCGAAGGGTGTCGGCATCGAGGCTGGCGGGTACAGTCCTCTCCTCTGACCCGGTCAGATTACCGTAGAGGTTGGTCGCTGTGACGATCTTCGTCGCCTTGGCGTTCGCGTCGGTCCCCGGCTTCGGATCGACGAACAAGTGCTTCTTGACGAATTCCTGGTCAAAGCCGATTTTGATTTGGGTGCCGCCCGTGGCCACGATGATCCAGACCTGCTTGCTGCCGCGCTTCTGGTGGTCTGCGTCGTCGCGCTTGATAAGGCTGTCTGCGTACGGCATGGGATGTTCCTCCATGACTGACGAAGCTTGGGATGAGGTGGCGCTGGATTTCGCGCCCGCTGTTGTAAACGTCGCAGGCGTGTGCGCGGAACGCGAGGCTGAATGCTTTGGTGCCGGGGGCGGGGATCGAACCCGCACGTCCGTTTCCGGACCCAGGATTTTAAGTCCTGTGCGTCTGCCAGTTTCGCCACCCCGGCGTTGCGTTTCTGATGGTATCAGCGCAGGACCCGTGTGAGCGATTACGCTCCGACAAAGTCGATGAAGCCGCGGACGACGTCCGTGCGAGTCAATCGGACGGTCACGCGTTCACCAACGTCCATCCCATCGAACCCGCGTACCACTCTGCCTTCCGCCGGTGGTTCGAACGTCCGGACCCACGTGCCCTTCGCGGAGGCGCCGGTCACGATCGCGTCGAAGCGGTCGCCGATACGCGACGACAGCAGCAGCGCCGCGGCCGACTTGCGGATCTGCCGCTCCACTTTCTCCGCGGCGTCCTCCTGCCGGGTGCAATGCGTTGCGAGCGCCTCCAGTTGATCAGTCGTATACGGCGACGGCCTGCCCGCGATCGCCGCCTTCAGCAAACGCTGCGTGATCAGGTCCGGGTAGCGACGATTGGGAGCCGTCGAATGCACGTAGTCCGTCACGGCGAGACCGAAATGCCCTTCGTCCCTCTGCGCACGCGTCAGTACGTATTCGCCCCGGCCGAGGAGCTTGACCACTGACAGCGAGAGGTCGGGAAACCGCACAGGATCCGCCAGGCGCCGTCGGGACAGAAAATCGCTCAGGGCTTTCGGATCGGGGACGTCAGGCAGCCGGTCGCCCACTTCCCTGGCCAGTACCTGCAAGCGATCCCAGCGTTTTGGCGTCCGCACGACCCTCCGGATCGACGGCAGCCCCTTCCCTGCCAGGTAGCGTGCCGTCGTGCCATTGGCAGCGATCATCAGGTCTTCAATCAACGCCTTCGCACGATTCTTCTCATCGCGTCGAAGGCCGGATACGCGACCGTCGGTGACCACGGCACGAGCCTCACTGCTCGCGAGGTCCAATGCGCCAGCCTCATGCCTGCGCGTCCGCAAGCGGTTCGCGATCTCGTTCTGCAGACGAACCTGGTCGGCCACGCCGTCGGCTTCCGCCATCTCGCGTGGCATGCGATGGGCGGAGTCGAGCCACGCGGCCACGCTGTCGTATGCGAGCTTGGCGTGATTGCGAACGACCGATCGCCTGACTTCTTCACGTCCAACGGCCCCTTCACGATCGACGACGAAGGAGATGACGACGGCGATACGGTCCTCGTCTGGATTCAACGACGTCAGGTCGGTAGAGAGACGTTCGGGAAGCATCGGAAAGATCCGCGCGGGCGTGTAGACCGACGTCGTGTTCTGCTGAGCGTGTTCGTCGAGCGGCGTATCCTTGCCAACCATCACATCGACATCCGCGATCGCGATGAAGACTCTCGCGCTGCCGTCGCCTGCGGCCTCGGCGACCGTCAGCTGATCGAGATCGCGTGAATCGTCGTTGTCGATCGAACACCAGGGCAGGTAACGTTGATCAGGCACAGAGTCGACGGCTGGTTCTTTGAGCTGCCTGGCTTGCGCGATTGCATCCGCCGGGAAATCGGGAGCGAGCCCGCGCTCGATCATCGCGCGTCGTGCGAGTTGTTCCAGATCCACGGAAGTCATCCATTCCACCTGTAAGAGTTACAGCACCGCAGGGCTTGTGGCTGCACCTGCACCAGCCGGGCCGTACCCCTCCGACGACGATTCTTCAAACGATTCTTTCGAACCGGCCACTGGTCCAAGGCTTGCGCAGTAATAACACGGGCCAGGTGAGACCTGGACCGTTCCGAGTGTTTACTGGAGGAATCGCGATGAGACTGATTCGTTTACTTCCCGTGGCCGCACTGGCCGTGCTGCTTGCAGCACCGGCCGCTCAGGCTCAGGGCCACGCCAACGTGTTCGTCGGCTCGAACTTCTCTGGCGATGCCGGACGTTCGTTGAGTTCGGCGCTCAATGACGGCAGCCGTCTGACCTGGGGCGGCGCGATCGGCGGCACCTTCAAGGGCATCTTCGGCGGAGAGGTCGACTTCGCATACGCCCGTCACTTCTACGGCGACGATGACGTCCTGGGCAACAACTACGTGCTCACGTTGATGCCATCCCTTATCGTCGGCGCACCGATTGGCGGTGAAAGCGGTCCTGGTTTCCGCCCGTACGGCACCGCAGGATTCGGGTGGATCAGGCGCGACCTCTCAGTCGCCGGCGTCGAGGCGATCAAGGACAACGACCTCGGATACAGCATCGGCTTCGGCGTGGACGGGTTCGCGACCACGCACTTCGGCATCCGAGCCGACTATCGCTACTTCCGCACGGTCAGCGCCGACGAGTCGAGCAACATCGTCGGAATCAGCCTGGACGAGGGGAACTTCAGCTTCTCGCGCGGCACCATCGGAGCCGTCTTCCGGTTCTGAAGCAGTTACCTCCCCCAACTTCCAATTTCCACTTCCAAACCTTGGGAGTTAGAGGTTGGAAGTTGGGAGTCTGGAGTCGTAATTTAGGTGGTACCATCCACTCCTCTATCCAAGAGGAGCATCGCCCATGTCCACGAGCCGATTCGTCCGCATCATGATGGGCCTCGGCGCTTGTGTCAGCCTGTACAGCATTCTTTCCCTTACCCCCTCCCAAGCGCAGCAACCGGCCAACGAGGTCGCCATCGACAACGACGACATCGGAGGCGTCGTCAACGGACCGAAAGGCCCGGAAGCCGGCGTATGGGTAATCGCTGAAACACGCGATCTTCCCGTCCGCTTCATCAAGTCCGTCGTGACCGACGACCGGGGACGGTTCGTGGTGCCCGATCTGCCGTCGGCGAACTACTCCGTGTGGGCACGCGGATACGGACTGGTCGACAGCCCGAAGACCACGGCCAAACCCGGACAGCGGCTGACGATCGCCGCCACGCCCGCCCCGAATGAAGCCGCCGCAGCACATTACTACCCCGCGATCTACTGGTACTCGATGCTGAAGATCCCGGATGCCGACCAGTTCGGCGGCAAGAACCCCGGCATCACCGCCAGGCTGTCGCAGACTCAGTGGATCAGCGCGATGAAGAACACGGGCTGCGTCGGGTGTCACCAGCTCGGTCAGCAGTCCACGCGGACGATCCCGGCGGCTCTTGGCACGTTCGCATCCGGCGCCGATGCGTGGAAGCGTCGCGTGCAGTCGGGCCAGTCGGGTCAGCAGATGCTCGGACAGCTGACCGGCCTCGGTGAGATGTCATTCGCCAACTACGGCGACTGGACCGATCGCATCGCGAAAGGCGAGCTCCCCTTTGCCAAGCCGCCGCGGCCGCAGGGCGCCGAGCGCAACATCGTCGTCACGCTGCGCGACTGGATGAACGACAAGCAGTACCTCCACGATCTGATCGCCAGCGATCGCCGCTACCCGACGGTGAACGCCTACGGTCCGATCGTCGGCTCGCCCGAGTACAGCTCTGACGTGCTGCCGATCCTCGATCCGGTCAAGAACGTGGCGACGACGTTCAAGGCGCCGGTCAAGGATCCGAACATGCCGCTGAACCTCGGGCCTGGGCACGCAGCCGCGCTCGACGCGCTTCAGCCCTCGCCCTACTGGGGCAGCGAACGAATCTGGGAGACGCGCGTCAACAACCACAACTCGATGTTCGGTCGTGACGGTCGCGTGTGGCTCGCCGCGTCGGTGCGCGGCGCGGAGAACCCGGCGTTCTGCAAGGCGGGCTCGGATCATCCGTCGGCGAAGGCGTTCCCGATGGAACGTGCCGTTCGCCACATCACCGTGTTCGACCTCAAGACCCAGAAGTACAGCTTCGTCGACACCTGCTTCTCGACGCATCACCTCCAGTTCGGCTACGACAGCAACGAGACGCTATGGACGAGCGGCGGCGGTCCCGTCGTCGGCTGGGTCAACACGAAGATGTTCGATCAGACCGGTGATGCAGCAAAGTCACAGGGATGGACCGCGCTCGTGCTCGACACCAACGGCAACGGCAAGCGCGACGCGTATACCGAACCCGATCAGCCGATGGACCCGACGAAAGACATGCGGATCAACTCGGCGTTCTACGCGGTGATGCCGAACCCGGCGGATGGATCGATCTGGGGCGCCACGCTCGGTGTGCCCGGCGCAGTCGTCAGGCTCTCACCGGGATCGAATCCTCCAGAGACTGCGCTTGCTGAGGTCTATCGCGTCCCGATGCCGGGCTTCGGCGCGCGCGGCGCCGACATCGACAGCAAGGGCGTGGTGTGGGTGTCGCTCGGCAGCGGCCACATGGGCAGCTTCGATCGGCGCAAGTGCAAGGCACCGCTCAACGGTCCCAAGGCCACCGGCGATCACTGCCCGGAGGGCTGGACGTTCCATCAGTATCCCGGCCCGGGGTTCAGGGGCATCGGCGAGAACAGCGCCGAATCGAGCTACTACTCGTGGGTCGATCAGCACAACACGTTCGGGCTGGGCAACGACGTGCCGATGTCGACCGGGAACCTGAACGACGGCATCATCGCCTACGCCAACGGGCGCATGGTCGTTCTTCGAGTGCCGTATCCGATGGGCTTCTACGCGAAGGGATTCGACGGGCGCATCGACGATCCCAAGGCGGGCTGGAAGGGACGCGGCCTGTGGGCGGCTAACGGCGATCGCACGCCGTGGCTGATCGAGGGTGGCAAGGGAAACAAACCGCTCGCTGCGCATTTCCAGCTACGCCCGGATCCTCTCGCGAAGTGAGAGTTGTCCGGCTAGAGCCGGACACTACGAATGACCACGACACACAGAGGCAGTGAGGCACAGAGACCAATATTCCTCAGTGCCTCCGTGCCTCGGTGCCTCGGTGTGTCGGATTCAGCGAACACAGTCCCCTACCAGCAATCCATCGCGGTTTCAAAGATCCTCGCCAGCGCGTCCGCATCGACCGGCCGGGGCGACAACTTCGTCAGCCGCTCCTGCGCCAGTGTTCCTTCGATCAACGCCGGGATGTCAGACGATGAATAGCCGACGCCTGACAGGCCGTTGGGCACATTCAGCCGCTGCATGAACCAGGTAATGCGATCAGCCAGCACCCGGCCAGCGTCCTCGCTGCGGCAACGGGAGACGTCTGCCCCGAGAACCGCGGCCGCTTCCAGATGTCGCTCGGGATTGGCCTGCCCGGTGAACGCAAACACGGCGGGCGCATTGAGAATCACCGAGAACCCGTGCGGCACGAGCGCGTGATCGATCGGATATCCGGGCGCTCGATACTCCCTCACACCTCCCGCCACCGGATACGCCATCGCGTGCGGCAGATGCACGCCGGCGTTGCCGAACCCGATGCCCGCGAACGATGCGGCCAGTACCATGCTCGCGCGGGCCTCGTCATCGCCGGGATCTTCCACGGCACGCACGAGATGGTCCGCAACCATCCGCATCGCCTGCAGCGACCAGACATCGCTGATCGGATTGGCGCCCTGGTACGGCGGACGCACCGATGGGCGAGCGGGCCGCGGTCGATCGGTGAACGCAATCGCCGTGTACGACTCAACGGCGTGACACAGGATGTCGAGTCCCGCCGATGCCGCAACCGCAGGTGCAGCCGAGCGCGTGTGGTCGGGATCGAGATAGCCGAGCGTCGGCTTGAGCAACCGGCTCGAGATGCCGGTCTTCACATGACGGCGTGTGAGATCGAAGATCGCAACACCGGTTGTTTCGCTGCCCGTGCCGGCGGTCGTGGGAATGGCGAAGAGCGGCTTGAGCGGACCGGGGACCGGCAGTCCCTGACCGATCGGTGTGTTCACGTAGTCGAGGAAGTCCGCAGGCGGATGAGTCGTGTAGAGATTCACCGCCTTGGCCGTGTCGATCGACGAGCCGCCTCCAACGCCAACGATCGCATCGAACGTGTGCCCGCGCGCGAACGTGATCGCATCCAGCCACGACTGCTCCGTCGGTTCGACGTGGACCCGGTCGTACATCACCCACCTCACACCACTGGCGTCGAGCGCATCGACGACCGCCTGCGCAGGTGGCAGACGTGCAACCACGGGATCGGTCACGATCAGCACGCGACGCAGACCTCGGTCGATGAGGTCCATGCCGATCTCACTCGTCACCCCCACACCAAACCGCACCGACGCCACCGCCATCTCGAAGGCCGTGTCTCGATCCATAGACGCCAATTGTGCCTCACTGCGGGCGCGCGCAGCCTTCGTACATGAAGGTCAGCGGCCGCGGTCCCGTCATGTAGCCGGTCTCCAGCCGCTCGATGCGGAACCCCGCCTGCTCGACGAGGGCTGAAACAGCACGATTGAGGTGACAGCCGCCAGCGACGTGCTTCCAGATCGGCGTCAGGCGATCCTGCCACTTCGCCACGCTCGCATCCGGCGAACGACCGTGCTCGACGAACAGGAGGCGCCCTGACGGCTTCAACACGCGACGCACTTCGCCGAGCGCGCGCGCCACGTCAGGGATCGAACACATGGTCCAGGCACTCACGATCGTGTCCACGCTGTGGCGGGCGAGCGGGATGGTCTCGGCCGACGCCTCGAGCAGGCCGATTGAACGCAAACCCGTTTGCGCAGAGTTGCGCGCCATCGACAGCGCGAGGTGCGAGGGGTCCAGCCCGATGACTGCCAGCGTGGTTGCGTAGTGCGGCATGTTGAGACCCGAACCAAATCCGATCTCCAGCACTCGCCCTTCGGCCTCAAGCACGAGGCGCTGTCGATACGGCAGGAACAACTCCTGCCTCATGCCGGCATGAATCAGCCGCGGCAGGATCGCGCGCGCGTAGAGACCCATGCGAGAAGTATCCCGCACTGTAAAATCGAATGATGCTCGCCCGCACACCTGCCCGCCGACACCGTTGATATGGCAGTCCACGACGGCCCCGGAAAATGGTCCTCCCTGCTCTCCTCGTGCGTAGTCGGATAGCGGTCAACGACAAGCGGCGCATGGTCGTAAGTCCAGAGGGTCTCCGGCTGCCTGCCCCACGGCCGCCGGCCACGTTTATGACAAGGATGGTCTCTATTGATTGCGGTCTCGGAACACCGGCTCACGAAATCCTTCTGTACTTTTCTCTTCGTCGCGGTCCTTCCTCTCACCACTGACGCGCAGATCCCGGAAACCAGCACACCCGCACGCCGGACGGTCCAGGCCACGCGCATGGCCGATGACGAGCGCATCGAGATCGATGGCGTCCTCGACGAGGCCGCCTGGGCGCGCGCCCTCCCGGCGAAGGACTTCATCCAGGTCGACCCGGCAAACGGCTCCCCCGCCACCGAACCCACCGAGGTGCGCATCGTCTTCACGAAGGACGCCATCTACATGGGCGTGACCTGCTACGACTCCGAGCCGGACAAGTGGCTTGGCTATCAGCGCCGCCGCGACGAGTTCCTGCCGGCCGACGATCGGTTCATGTGGACCATCGATACGTTTCTCGACGAGCGGTCCGGCTACTTCTTCGAGATGAACCCATCCGGACTGATGGCTGACTCGCTGTTCGGCGTCAATGGTGACAATCGCGCGTGGGACGGCATCTGGGACGCGCGCGTCGTCCGCAGCGAGATCGGCTGGACGATCGAGATCGAGATTCCGTTCCGGACGCTCAACTTCGATCCCGACAACGACACGTGGGGGTTCAACTTCCAGCGCACCGTTCGACGCAAGAACGAAGACAGCATCTGGATGGGATGGGCACGCAACCAGGGCCTCAGGCGAATGACGAATGCCGGCCATGTCACCGGCATTCGCGAGGTCACCCAGGGCACCGGTCTCGACGTCAAGCCGTACGGCCTGGTCACATCGGAGTTTTCAACCGGCCCGAACGGCGAACGCTCGCAGGAGAAAGCCAACGCAGGCATCGATCTCTTCTACAACCCGACACCGGGAGTCCGTGCGAACCTGACCATCAACACCGACTTCGCACAGACCGAGGTCGATCAGCGACAGGTCAACCTGACGCGCTTCTCGCTCTTCTTCCCCGAGCGTCGCGACTTCTTCCTGGATGGAGCCACCTTCTTCGACTTCGCCAGCGACAGCATCGGCGGCCCGCAGATTCAACCCTTCTTCAGCCGACGGATCGGCCTTAGCGCCGAGGCCACACCGCAGAAGATCGACTTCGGCACCAAGTTCACGGGGCAGATGGGCGGCAACGACGTCGGCATGCTGCAGGTACGAACCGGAGGAGAGGATGGCGAGTTCATCCCCGAGGACTTCCTCGTCGGCCGCATCAAGCGACGCCTGTTGCAGCAATCCTACGTCGGCGCGATCTACACCAGACGAGATGCCCGCACCGGAGACGAGATCGATGCAAGCCACACCATCGGTGTCGATATGCGGCTCGCGACGTCACAGTTCAGGGGCAATCAGAATCTGTCGGCAACGGCGTGGATGCTGCACGCCGGCCCTCCAGGGGTTCGATCCGGGAGCAACGCCTTCGGTGCCGGCATCGAGTACCCGAACGACATCTGGCAGGTCCGCCTGGATGCCCAGGAGGTGCAAGAGAACTTCGACCCCGCGGTTGGCTTCGTGCTGCGTCGCGACTACCGGCGCTATCGGGGGCAGGTCTACCACGGACCTCGGCCGCAGAACCATCGCTACATCCGCCGCACGGAGTACGACGCGAACCTCGAGGTGGTCACCGATCTTCAGAACCAGCTGCTCGAGCGTCTGCTCAACCTCACGGTTTTCGGTGTGCAGTTCCACAGCCAGGACAACTTCGCCCTGGAGGTCGACCCGAGCTTCGTGCGGCTCGAGCGTCCCTTCACGATCGTCCCCGGCATCACGATGCCTGCGGGCTCCGAATACGACTTCACCCGCTTCGCTATTCGGGGTCAGACCGCGAACCGCCGCGTGCTTGCGCTGAACGGGCGCTTCGAAACGGGTGCGTTCTATTCAGGTCACCGCGATCAGACGGTGCTTGGACTCACCGTGCGGGCGCGACCTGGCTACATCGTCAGCCTCAACGGTGAGTGGAATCAGGTCGACCTTGCTGAGGGGAGCTTCACGTCGAACGTGTACCGCGCAACGGCCGACACGCAGTTCACTCCGTTCATGGCGCTCGTCAACATCCTTCAGTACGACACCATGAGCCGAGTGCTTGGGTGGCAAGCACGATACAGGTGGATTCTGACCCCTGGAAACGACCTCTATGTGGTCTACACCCACAACTGGGTCGACGACCCTTTACGGGACCGGTTCGGTACGCTGGACAGAAGAGCCGCCTCTAAAGTGTTGTATACACACAGGTTTTAGGCGGATCCGGGAGGGGCTGACTGGGATATGCTGATCTCGGGTTCGGCGGGCGCAAGTCGCCTTCTCCTGGGCGGCACTCTCATACCTTCCCTCGACCGGCTTGGACATATCTGAGCCTGTCGAGGGGCAGCGTCCGTTCGATTCCGACGCGGACTCAGCCGGCGGCTTCGCCCCGCTGGCTGAGCAACCGCGGCTTACCCCAGTCGCCCCATCTTCAAGTCCTCAGTCCTTGTTCTTCGTGCTTGGTCCGTTCTTAGTCCAACGTCCTCTGGTCCTCCGTTCGACAACGGGACTAAGGACCAGGGACCAAGAACGGACGAAGCACCACGGACCAGGGACTAGTGAACCGTCGTTCCAGCGTTGGGCATCGCCGCACGTTCGGCGTCCATCACTCGCTGGATCATCGCACTCAATGCGCTCTCCGCGATGTCGAACGGTCCCGCGACCACGGCACCGAGCGACAACTCGAGCGCAATCACCACGCCCCCTCCTTCGAACGGGTTGACGATCCAGCTGAAGCCACGCATCGCCACCGGTCGGTTCTCATCAGCCTCGGGGTTCCTGGCCTGCTCGAGTGCACGCAGCATGCCCACGAGCACGGCGGTCACATCCTCGTCGGTCCAGCGTCGCGGTTCACGACTGACGATGCTGATGACGTGACTCGTGGCGTGATTGTCGCCACGCAGCCAGATGTCGAGAGGGATCTCCATTCCGCTCTCTACTCTAATGCAGATCGAAGGCTTCAGAATGCAGAAAACGACGCCGCAAGCTCTCCCGCATCCGTCGTGGGAGACTCACACGCGAAGTCCCGACACAGATAGGCCGTTGCTCGACCGTCGATCGCTCTCATGCTCGCGGTCCACGGCAGCAGATCGGAGAGCCTGCCGCGTTGCGCGTCGATCAGCGGCACTATGACAGCTGTCGGGAGATAACGACGTCTCACCACGTCATGAAGGGCACGGGTGTCCTGCGCGGAAGGATCACCCACCACGATCAGCTGCGGCGTGCCGGAGTGATAGGCCGACAGCGCCGCGAGCATCATCGGCGCGACCCTGCCTGACTGCGACAACCGCGGCGCGAAGATACCCAGTGTGGTTTCGATCTCATCCGAAAAACTCCCGGTCGTGAGATGCGACAGCGTCAGCAGGTTCATGACGCTGACGGAACTGGCGGCCGGCTCGGCGCCGTCGTAGTCCTCCTTGAGGCGCAACAGGACCGATTCGTCCTTGCCGGTCGTGCTGAACCACCCGCCATCGACTGGATCCCAGAACAACTCGTCCTGGCGCTTCTGCAGTGTGATCGCCCACTCCAGCCAGTCGGCATCGCCATCGGCCTGAAACAACTCCAGCAGTCCCCACACGAGATACGCGTAGTCCTCGGCGTACGCCTCGACACCAGCGGATCCGTCGCGGTATCGACGAAGAAGCGTTCGGCTCGATGGCTGCCAGAGTTGCTCTCGTACGAAACGAGCGGCCCGCTGTGCATCCGCCAGATAACTGTCAGCGCCCTCGATCGTCCGGGCGGCGCGGGCAAATGCCGCGATCATCAGGCCGTTCCACGCGGTGAGGACCTTGTCGTCGAGATGAGGGCGCGGTCGCGTGGCCCTGCGCGCCATGAGCAGGTCGCGAGCCCCCTCGAGTGCCGCATGCACACCGTCTACCGATCGGCCAGCCATCGATGCGACGTCCTCGATCGAGCGTGCCGTGTAGAGAAGGTTCTTGCCCGTGAACTCGCCCTGGGGGTCGGCCGGTGCATTGCCATCCGGCAGAATGCCGTAGCGGGCCCGGAAGACGTCGGCACCGGCGCCAAGCACCTCCTGGATCTCCGCATCAGACCAGATGTAGAACGCTCCCTCCATCTTGTGGGGGTGAGGTTCGTGGGCGTGCTCTGGCGGAACGCTGTCGGCGTCCTCGGCCGAGAAAAATCCGCCGCCCGGAGACGTCAGGTCGCGTCGAACGTAGTCGAGTGTGTCGAGGGCAACGTCGGCATAGCTCCGATCGCCGGTCACCTGGGCCGCTTCTGCGTAAGCCAGCACCAGCTGGGCCTGGTCGTAGAGCATCTTCTCGAAATGGGGCACACGCCAGTCGGCATCGACCGAATAACGATGGAATCCTCCGCCGAGATGGTCGCGCATCCCGCCGAGCGCCATCGCCCGCAGCGTCACGAGCACCATGTCACGGGCGTTGGTGGCGCCGGTTCGTGCGTGCTCGCGCAGCAGGAAGAGCAACTCGCTGGGGCGCGGAAATTTCGGTGCGCCTCCGAAGCCGCCACGGCGGGCATCGAACGAGGAGGCAAACTCTCCGACCGTACGTTCCAGCACGCTGACGTCCGGCACAGAAGCCCGGCCGCCGGTGGCCCGCATGGTCTGGAGACGGCCGAGGATCGTGGCCGCCGATTGTTCGACCTTTGCCTGCTCTTCCCGCCACACGCGTGCGATCTCTTCGAGGATCTCGACGAAGCCCGGCCTCCCCCATCGAGCTTCGGGGGGAAAGTATGTGCCTCCGTAGAAGGGCTCGAGTCGCGGGGTCAGCCAGACGCTCATCGGCCACCCCCCCGAACCGGTGGTCGCCTGAACGAACGTCATGTAGACGCGGTCCACGTCCGGACGCTCTTCACGATCGACCTTGATGGAGATGAAGTGGCGCGACAGTACGTCGGCGATCGCCGGGCTCTCGAAGCTCTCGTGCTCCATCACATGACACCAGTGGCACGTCGAGTAGCCGACCGAAAGAAAGATCGGCTTGTTCTCCCGCCGTGCGCGGTCGAAGGCGTCCTGGCCCCATGGATACCAGTCAACCGGGTTGTCCTTGTGTTGGAGGAGGTAGGGACTCTTTTCCGTAGCGAGGCGATTCGGCACTCTACCGATTATCTCCCGGCGCGCGATGTCGGCAGACGTGCGAGGTGAGCCTTGACCGATCGAAACCGCGCGCTGTCGCGCGTCCCTCCGCGACGCTTCGAGAGCTGGGCCGAGAGGTTCGCAAGGCGGTCCTGCGGCGAGGGATGGCTCGAGAGGAATGCATCGACGCTGCTCTGCTCCCGGCTTGCCTGACGTTGAAGCGTCTGGAACAGCTCCACCATCCCTCTGCCGTCCCAGCCGGAGCGTGTAAGGACCGACATCCCCAGCTCGTCGGCCTCCTTCTCCTCGAGTCGGCTGAACTTCAGGATCACACCACCAGTCAGCAGGCTGGCTGCCGCCTGGGCCGCCCCCGCACCCCCGGTGTTGCCAAGGAGTGCACCGAGCAAGCCGAGCCCCCACTTCGCGACCATTCCCTGGGTGAGCCTGTCAGCGCCGTGACGCCGTGCGATATGCGCAACCTCATGAGCCAGGACTGCGGCGACCTGTGATTCGTTGGCAGCTCTACTCAACACGCCGCGATGAATCCAGACCGGACCACCCGGAAGTGAGAACGCATTGATCTCGGGAAGATCGGCGACCGAAAAAGTGTAGGGATACTTCTCGCCGGGAGCGGCGCGAACCAGGCGCGTGCCGACGTCCCGGACGTACTTCACGACCGTGGCATCGGTGAACTCAGGCACCTGCTTTCGCATCTGCTCGTTCGCCGCGCGCCCGATCTCGATCTCTTCTTCGACCGAGACGAGGACCGCCGCCGTCACCACGGCCGAACACAAGAGGAAGATTCCGGTAACAACGAACCGCGTCATGTCCTCGGTGACGCGGCGGCCGGCATCTGTTCGGTGCGATGGCGGCGAAGTCGTGCGTACGCGGCAGTGAATTCGACGCCGTACATCAGAATCACAGAGGAGATATAGATCCACAGCAGGAAGACCACGACCGCCGCGATCGACCCGTGGATCATGCTCAGGCTCTGATTCTGACGCAGGTACCACGAGAACCCCGAAAGCGCCGTGCGCCACAGCAGCGCGGTGAGGATGGCCCCGACCCAGACATCGCGGAACCGGGTACGCGCGTTTGGAATGAAGTAGAACACCAGCCCGATGCCGAACGTGAGCACGACGAGGGCGAGGTACCTGAACACGAGAGTTTGCAGACCAGCGACCCATTGAGCGTTGGCAAGCAGCTGCCCGAGACGCGAGGTCTCGGCTACCTGCAGAAAGCTGACGAACAGCAGCGCCAGGGCCACTGCAGTACTTGCGGCCACCAGCATCAGGAACGACACCAGCCGGTGCTTCCAGAAGCTGCGCTGCTTCTCGACTCCCCAGGCCTCGTTGACCGCGCTCGTCACCGCGCCGAAGAACCCAAGCGATGCCCAGACCAGAGCGACACCGCCTGCCAGACCGATCCGCACGCGGTCGGCCCGGAAGGCATCGAGCTGGTCGGTCAGGAAATCGAACCGGGTTGGAAAGTAGCGAAAGAAGAACCCGAGCACGCGTGCCCGGTCGTCTTCATCAGCGGCCACTACACCAAGAATGGAGATGAGGAGCAGGAGAAACGGGAAGAGCGACAGCAGTGCGTAGTAGGCGATCGATGCCGCGTGCGTGAGATCGTTCCTGGTCACGAGCCCGAGGAACGCCCGCCAGGCGGCCTGTCCCCAGAGGCGCAGCTCGCGGCGGATCGGCCGCCAGAGCCGGCCCCACGACAGAGTCAGCGCCGCGCGGCCGCCGCCCGCCGCGATGCACGATTGTCGCGGATCTCGTGTTTTTTCATTTTGCTGTACAGGGTTGGGCGGTAGAGACCGAGAATCTGCGCCGCTTCCTGCTTGTTCCAGTTCGTCCGCTGCAGGGTCTGGAGGATCGCCATGCGTTCGATCTCGGCCAGTGTGCGATGCGGCGGGATCGTGAACTCGCGCGCGCTCGCCGCGCTGTCCCTCACGGAGTCGGGGAGCTCCGCCGGCGTGATTTCGCCGGTCTTGCAGACGAGCACGGCGCGCTCGATCGCATTCTCCAGCTCTCTCACGTTGCCAGCCCACCGGTTACGAATCAACAAGTGATACACCGATGGCGCGAAGGAGCGTATGGACTTCTGATAGCGCTGGTTGAACTTGGAGAGGAAGTGATCGCAGAGCAGCGGAATGTCCTCGGTCCGTTCGCGCAGCGGTGGCACACGCACGGTGATGGTGTTGATGCGGAAGTACAGATCTTCGCGCAGCCGGCCATCGCGCAGCGCCACCTCCAGATCCACGTTGGTCGCACAGATCAGCCGGAAGTCCACCGTGACCACGCGGTCGCTGCCGACTGGGCGGTACTCCCTCTCCTGCAGCACCCTCAGGAGCTTGGTCTGGAGGTAGGCCGGCATCTCGCCGATCTCGTCGAGCAGCAGCGACCCACCCTCGGCCATCTCGACGAGCCCGATCTTGTCCGCCGCCGCACCGGTGAACGCGCCCTTCTTGTAGCCGAACAACTCGCTCTCGATCAGGTCCCGCGGGATGGATGCACAGTTGATCTTGATGAAGGGACCGCTCGCCCGGTGGGAGTTGTAATGGATGGCGTTGGCGATCAGTTCCTTACCGGTACCGTTCTCGCCCTGAATCAGGATGTTGGCGTCGCTGGCCGCGACGCTCTCGACCAGCTCGAACAGCGTCGTCATGGCGGCACTCTGGCCGATAACGCTCGCAAAGCTGTACTGTCCGCGCAGTTTGTCCTTGAGCTGCTGGTGTTCGGCCCGTTCGTCGAGGCGGCCAACGGCTTTTCCCAGCAGATCGAGCAGGCCGTCCTCGGACACCGGCCGCTCGAGGAAGAAGAATGCGCCGGCACGCCCGGCCTCGACGGCACGTGTGATCGTGCCCTGCCCTCCCACCACAATCACTTCGGGCTCGGGGTCCACCTGTTTGAGGCGGCGCAAGAGCTCGATGCCGTCAACATCCGGCAGCGACAGGTCGGTCAGGACGACGTCCGGTTTCCATTGCCTGAACACTTCAGCGCCATCGGCACCGGTTCTGGCTCCGCGCACGTCGTAGCGCTCGGGTTCGACAACGCTCTGGAGAAGCCCGGTCATCGAGCACTGTTCGTCAATTGCCAATACTCGCCGCCGGCGCTTGGTCGAGAATGAATGAGTCGAAACGAGCAAAATACCTCCGGGCCGTAGCCTAGCACAGGCCGTCTGTAATCAATACACAAGCGGGTCTGTGCGAGGCAAATGAGACAGTCTGCAATCTTTACACGCCGCAAAGCTGCCGCTCGATGCCCCCTATAATCGCGTGCACTCTATGGATGTTCTCGAGACGCAGGTCAACCCGAACGACTCGGAGTTCCGGGCCAACGCAAGCCGAATGGAGGCGCTCGTAGCCGAGCTGCGTAAGCAGGTCACCCGAGCGAGTGCCGGTGGCGGAGAACGATATCTGCAGCGCCATAGGGATCAGGGAAAGCTGCCAGTCAGGGAGCGCATCAACCGCCTGCTCGACCCCGGCTCCCCGTTCCTCGAGCTGTCTCCGCTGGCGGCCCATGGCATGTACGACAACGAGGCCCCAGGTGCCGGTCTGGTCACCGGCGTCGGCCGCGTGTCAGGCCGGGAGGTGCTCATCGTCGCCAACGATGCGACGGTGAAGGGAGGCACCTACTACCCGATCACGGTCAAGAAGCACGTCCGCGCCCAGCAAGTTGCGATCGAGAACCACCTGCCCTGCGTGTATCTGGTCGACTCCGGCGGCGCCTTCCTGCCACTACAGGCCGAAGTCTTTCCCGACCGCGATCACTTCGGACGCATCTTCTACAACCAGGCGCGGATGTCGGCGCTCGCCATTCCCCAGATCGCGGTGGTGATGGGGTCGTGCACGGCAGGCGGTGCATACGTACCCGCGATGTCCGACGAAACCATCATCGTGAAAGGAACAGGCACCATCTTCCTGGGCGGCCCCCCGCTGGTCAAAGCCGCGACCGGCGAAGACGTCACCGCTGAAGACCTCGGTGGTGCCGACGTCCATACCCGGCTGTCGGGTGTCGCCGACTACATGGCTGACGATGATGACCATGCCTTACGGCAGACGCGAACGATCGTCAGCACGCTCCATACGAGCAAGACGCTTCCTGCCGACATGACGACGCCCGAAGACCCGGCCTACGACCCCGGTGAGATCTACGGCATCGTCAACGCCGACGTCCGCAAGCCGTACGACGTGCGTGAGGTCATCGCCAGAGTCGTCGACGGATCGCGGTTCGACGAATTCAAGCCCCGCTACGCGACGACACTCGTGACCGGCTTCGCGCGGCTGCATGGATTCCTCGTCGGCATCGTCGCCAATAACGGCGTGCTGTTCTCGGAGTCGGCGCTCAAGGCAACGCACTTCATCGAGCTGTGCAATCTGCGGGCGATACCGCTCGTCTTCCTGCAGAACATCACCGGCTTCATCGTCGGGCGCCAGTACGAACGCGGCGGCATCGCCAAGGACGGCGCCAAGATGGTGCACGCGGTTGCCAACTCGGTCGTCCCGAAGTTCACGGTCGTGATCGGCGGGTCGTTCGGGGCCGGCAACTACGGGATGTGCGGACGTGCTTACGACCCGAGGCTGCTCTGGATGTGGCCGAATGCGCGCATCTCCGTCATGGGAGGCGAACAGGCGGCCGGAGTGCTGACGACCGTCAAGCGCGATCAACTGGCCCGCGAGGGGAAGACGCTCGAACCGGAAGACGAACGCGCGATTCGCGATCCGATCCTGGAGAAGTACGAACGGGAGGGCTCGCCGTACTACTCGACCGCACGAGTATGGGATGACGGCATTCTCGATCCCGTCGACACGCGCGCGGCGCTCGCGCTCGGGATCTCCGTGGCGTACAACGCGCCGATCCCACCTCCGCGATTCGGCGTGTTTCGAATGTAAATGGACTGTCGAGCGTGAACACCCGTCCTTTGTTCGATCGCATCCTGATTGCGAACCGCGGGGAAATCGCTGTCCGTGTGATTCGAGCATGCCGCGAGATGGGCATCGAGTCTGTCGCCGTGTACTCGGACGCCGACGCACGGGCCGTGCACGTCTCGCTGGCCGATCATGCCGTTCGCATCGGTCCTGCGGCGGCGATCGAAAGCTACCTCTCGATCGATGCGATTCTGTCCGCGGCGCGGCAGAGCGGCGCCCAGGCTGTGCATCCCGGCTACGGGTTCCTGTCGGAGAATTCGCGCTTCGCTGCGGCATGTGAAGAAGCCGGACTGACGTTCATCGGGCCGCCGGCCGAAGCCATTGAGCGCATGGGCTCGAAGATTGCCGCTCGTGCGATCGCGCGCGAAGCGGGCGTGCCGGTGGTTCCGGGTGAGACGCCCTCCGAGCAATCGGACGCAGCGATCGCGGACGCTGTGCGGCGGGTCGGCTTTCCGGTGTTGCTCAAGCCCTCGGAAGGGGGCGGCGGCATCGGGATGAAGACCGTACGCGACGAAGACGCGCTCAGCGCAACGACCGCTCAGGCCCGGCGCGAGGCAGTGGCCGCCTTTGGGGACGGCACGTTGTACGTGGAGCGGTTGATCGAACAGCCGCACCACGTCGAGTTCCAGGTCCTCGCCGATCATCACGGGCACGTCGTGCACGTGTTCGAGCGCGAATGCTCCATTCAGCGCCGGCACCAGAAAGTCATCGAGGAAAGCCCCTCGCTCGTCGTCAGCCCGGCGCTCAGGCAGCGCATGGGCGAAGCGGCGGTGGCAGTTGCCACGGCCGCCGGTTACCGCAACGCGGGAACGGTGGAGTTCCTGGTCGAAGGCTCCGGCGACTCGGCGCGCTTCTACTTCCTCGAGATGAACACGCGTCTCCAGGTCGAGCACCCGGTGACCGAGCAGGTCGCCGGGATCGACCTGGTTCGCGCGCAGATCGCCATCGCAGCCGGCCAGCCGCTGGCGCGGAAGCAGGCCGACCTTGCGCAACGCGGACATGCCATCGAGCTTCGGGTGTACGCCGAGGATCCTGCCAACAACGATCTGCCGCAGGCTGGTCCCCTGCTGCTCTATCGCGAGCCCGTCATGCCGGGTATCCGAATCGATTCAGGTGTGACGGAAGGCTCCGAGGTCACCGTTCACTACGACCCGCTGCTCGCAAAACTGATCGCGAGCGGTGAAACGCGCGAAGCGGCGCGCGGCCGCGCCCTCGCAGCTCTTCGCAGCTACCCCGTCCTCGGCATCCGCACCAACATCCCGCTGCTCATCGCGCTGCTCGAGCATCCGAGATTCATTGCCGGAGATGTCGATACGGGGTTCCTGGACGCGGAGGGAGACGCCCTCAGAGCTCCTCTGACCGTTGGTCCGCCGCCAGAAGTGACAACCATCGCTGCGCTCGTTCGCGCAGAACGCACAACGTCGGGCATTGTTCGACACGGCCCCGTTCCGAGCGAGGCAGACCCGTGGTCATCTCTCAAGGGTGCACGTGTCTGACCAGACCGGAACCTCCGTCGAAGTGATCCCGCTCGGAAACGGCCGCTACCAGGTCGTCAACGGAAGCCGGCGCCTCATCGCGTTTGCGGTTGCATCGCGCGACGTGTGGGTCTTCCTCGACGGTCATGTCTACACGATCACCGACAGGGCCGATGGCGCAGCGCGCAGGTCGCGCATCGACGATCAGGCGGCGCTCACCGCACCGATGCCGGCCACCGTGCTTGCCATCAACGTCGCGCCGGGCCAGCGCGTCGAACGGAACGACGTGGTCATGGTGCTCGAGGCGATGAAGATGGAACTCCCCGTTCGATCGCCCCGCGACGGCGTGGTCAAGGCGGTTGGCTGCCAGGTCGGAGAGCTGGTTCAACCCGGCGCGACGCTGCTCGAACTCGAGGAACCGGCCGGAGAAGTCCAACTCCCAACTCCCAACGCCCAACTTCCAAAGGATGAGAACATAGAGCGGTGAGCGAGAAAGTCCCTGCTGAAATCGCCTCGATCCTCACCGAGTTCATCGAGAAGGTCGGCCTGCTGCGTCGCGACATGCAGCAGAAAAAGGAGCTCGAGAAGTACGAGGCGCGCATGCAGCGCATCGAGCAGAAACTGTCGGCCCTCGCCGAACGCGTTTCAGCCGACGACCCGGACCTGGCCAAGGCCCTGCGGACGGCGTGGCAGCTTCCGGCCCGCAGCCTCGCGTTCCGGAACGCTGCCCATCAGAAAGACAACTCGTAGCAGCGGGTCTTCAGACCCGGCGGTCTAACCCTTCGGCCCAACAGTCTGGTTCGAGAGATAGCGCTCGTACCCCATCTCCTTGATCTGATGGAGCTGGGCTTCGAGCCAGTCGACGTGCAGTTCCTCGTCCTTCAGCAAGAGCGAGAACAGCTCGCGGGACTGATCATCGCCAGCCTCTCGCGAAATCTGAATGGCTTTGTTGTACATCGCCACCGCGTTGACCTCGAGCTGCAGGTCAGCTTCGAGCTGGCTCTTCACGTTCACTCCGACGTTGAGCTCCATGTACTCCATCGTGGGTGTCGCATCGAGGAAGAGGATCCGCTCAATCAGCTTCTCGGCGTGCCTCATCTCGTCGATCGACTGCTTCTTGATGTAGTCGCCAAGGCCGTGATAACCCCAGTTGTGGCACATCTCTGCATGCAGAAAGTACTGATTGATGGCTGTGAGCTCTTCTTTGAGAGCACTGTTGAGCTGTGCAATGACCTGAGCGTTACCGCGCATGAACCGCCTCCTTCGCGCATCGCGAACGATTCGCACGCGCGCCGACATCGTACGTCGAACCAGCGTTTCTGGCCAAATTTGTGCGTATTCTGCGATTGCGACTCCTTCTCATGAAACGGCTGAGTCGTGGTGGTGCCGTACAATCGTAATTACGAGGATGATGATGAAGACGGTAATCGCAACGGCGATCGTCGCGTGGCTTCTGGCTGCCCCTGCCCTTGCTCAAGACCCTGGCGAGATCCAGCGGCTCTTCGAAGCGGGTCGATTCCAGCAGGTCGTCGAGGCAACCAATCCCGACTCGCCCCCGGCTGTGCTGTACACCACGGCACAGAGTCAGCAGAAGATGGGCGCAACGGATCAGGCCATGCAGACGTTCACTCGATTGGCCGAACGCCCCGAAGGCGACCCATGGCGCTTCATCGGTCTCTCCGGACGTCAGCTCACCGAGGGCAACGTCGAAGCCGCGGTCGCCTCAGGCCGACAGGCGGTGGCAATGGCAGGCGACCTGCCGCAGGCTCACTTTCAGCTCGGGCTGGCGCTCGCGCGGGCGCAGCAGTGGAACGAGGCCGCCGCCGCATTCGACGCGGCGAGCGAGCGGCAACCGAACAATGCGTATGCGCACTACTACGGCGGGATGATGCACTACCGCGCCAACCGTGTCGATCGGATGGCCGTGCACTTCGAGCAGTTCCTCAAGCTTGCGCCGGAAGCCCCGGAGCGGCCCGAAGTCGTGTCGATCATGAGGACGTTGCAAGCGCGGTAAGGCTCTGGGCGACGAGCCGAAAGCCTAGAAAGTCTGCCCGATACCGAAGACGACTCGTCCCGAGTCGTCTGCCGGCCGGTTCCAGATCGTTCTGCCGTAGTCGATCCTGAACAGCGCGAACGGTGTGACCAGGCGAAGGCCAACTCCTGTCGATCCGACGAGGTCGCTGATGCGCACGTCGGAGACGAGCGGGTACACGTTGCCCGCATCGATGAACACCACGCCGCGTAACCATCCGTAAACCGGGAAGCGCATCTCCTGGTTCAGCGTTAACAGTCCGCGGCCTCCGATTGGGTTCCCCAGGAAATCGAGCCCGCCCAGGCTGTCATCGGCAACACCGCGTACGGTTCTCCCGCCACCGGAAAAGAAACGCAGCCCCGCCGTGAGGATCTGACCGCCGAGCGGCTGCACAGCACCGTAGCGCGCCGCCGAGGCGAAGACGAGCCGTTTCCATGGCATGAAGTGATAGGCCTGCGTCAGCGATCTCACAAAGAGCAGATCGGATCCCAGTCTCGATGTCCCCTGCTCCAGGCTCGTGGACACGAACGTGCCGCGGGTCGAGTCGGACGGGTCGTCACGCGAGTCCCACGTCAGGCTCGATGTCAGACGGCCGATGTGCACGGTCAGGTCGAATGGGATCGTCGGATCGAGCGGCTGCGTATCGAAGGTGCGGTTCCGCTCGAAGCGCAGGCCGTACGAGAACGTCAGCCTGTCCCAACGGCCGCGCTGTTCCCATGCCCCCGATGTGCGATCGGTGACGAGCGTGGCGGTACGACTCTCTTCCCGTGACCGCTCGACCGTGAACGACGATTGCACCTGGCGGCCGAGGAACGTCGGCGCGCTCAGGAAGAACCGGCCGAGGCGCTCCAGACTTTGGTACTGGGCCGCCGCACCAACAGTAATGGCGCGTCCGAACAACGTGCGCCGCGTCAGGTCGCCTGACAGGCCGGGAACGAGGTCACGTCCTTCCGGGTTCTCTTCGGGCCGCTCTTCCGCAACCTCGAAGCCGTAACGAAGTCTCAAGGCCGGCCACTCTTCGACATTCACCCGGAGCCTGACCGGTGCCCGGTCGCCGGCTGCTTCCAACGGTTCGAGGGAGACGTCAACGCGCCGGAAGAGGCCGCTCTCGAACAGCCGGCGCCTGGCTTCGAGCCAATCCTGCGTGCGAAGGTTGTCTCCCACGTTCAGCCGTAACGTCCTTCGCACCACGTCTTCGTCAACCGAGCGCGTTCCGAAAACTGCGATCTCCTCGACGACTTGCCGCGGACCTTCAACCCCCACGAAGAGGACGTCCACTTCGCCGGCATCCGTGCGAAAAGCCTCACGCGCCAGGATGGACGCCGTTGCGAAGCCCTCTCGCCGATACCGTGATTGCAGCCGCAGCCGCGCGGCCTCGACATCGGCGACGCGGTACACAGCGCCTGGCCTCAGGCCGGCTTCGGCCTCTCGATCGGCGTCGGCCAGGCTCGTGACGCCTTCGAAGCGAACCGTGCCAATCCGAAACGCCGGACCAGGCTCGACCGACACTGGAAGAGCGGCGATGGTCTCCTCGAAGATTGGCAGACCGACCGTCACCGCCGCCTGTGGATAGCCCGCCTCATACAAAGTGGCCAACACCGTGCGCTCGTATTCGCTTGGATTTGTCAGTGCCTGCAGGGCATGCGCGCGATCGCCAACCCGATCGAGAAGATGGGACCGTAACTGCTCGTCGACGCCCTCGAATCGCAGCTCGACGCGGCCGGCACGAGGGCTTGGCGTCACGTCGATGACCAGTGTGCGAACCGACGTGTCACCCTCGACCCTGACCTCCAGGATTGGCTGATAGGCGGCCTGCCGGGCCAGTTCGCCGCGGACGATCGTCTCTGCTTCCTCAACCAGGAATCCGTCGAATACGGAATGCGCCCAGGCTGTCTCGATCTCCTCGAGCACACTGCGGGGCAGCGTCGCACCGGTGACCCGAATGTGCGTCTCGGGTCCGGCTTCGATGGTGTACGTCAGATCGACCTGCTCGGCCGACTCCTCACGCCCGGTAGTGATGCGCGCTGCAAGGTGCTGACGACTCTGGTAGAAGCGCTCGAGTCGATCGCGATCCTCCTGCCAGTCGATGAAGTCGAACCGGTCTCCCTCTTTCAACTCGATCTGACGACGAACCTCGGGTTCGGGGAACCCAAGGTTTCCTATCAAGCGGACGACCCCCACGCGCGGAGGGCGCACCTCCCGCGAGGCGTCGCCCGACCGAATGGCCGCGGGTGCCGTGCCAAACGTCACGTCGTGCCTGAACTCGTACGACCGAAGGTCATCGTCATCTGACACGAAGCGCAACGCGAGCCGGCGGATCGGCAGGTAGTCGACAATCCACGTCTGCGCGCTGCTCTG